>JAOUJX010000067.1 GCA_029882955.1 Gammaproteobacteria bacterium | reverse complement strand
CCAAATGCTGGATCTGGAAAACAGCCTGAAAAAACGCGCCGCGGGACTGAGCTCAGATGGTAAACAGAAAATCTCACTGGGGCGCGGTCTGGTGCGCGAAGATGTTAACGTCATCATGTTTGACGAGCCTCTTACCGTAATCGACCCGCATTTAAAGTGGCAATTGCGCTCGAAGCTCAAGGAGTTGCATCAGAAGATAGCCCGGACCATGATCTATGTTACTCACGATCAGACCGAGGCATTGACTTTCGCCGATCATGTTGTGGTCATGTACGACGGCAAAGTCGTCCAGATTGGAACCCCGGTCGATCTGTTTGAGCGCCCTGCCCATACATTTGTTGGACATTTCATTGGCTCGCCCGGAATGAATATTTTGCCCTGCGAACTGTCTGAAGGAGCGTCTTTTTTCGCTGGCAACCGGTTACGCACCAATTGTTCAAAGCTGCCAGAAAACGGTAGCAAAAACATGGAGCTTGGGATTCGTCCAGAGTTTGTCGAATTTGATGACAATGGGTTTCCGGTAGAAATCGTAAAAGTTGATGATCTCGGACGGCATCAAATAGTCGTCGCCCGGCACGCAGACAACGTGATAAAGATGATTGTGGGTGAAGGTGAGGCCATACCGTCAGAGAACCCTCGCATTTCCTTTTCCCCTGAACATACCCGGCTATACGAAAATAGCTGGGTTGTCGACTAGGCGGAGACTGACACGATGAGTAAAACAACCAATCAAAAAGCCTGGATTTTTGTCATCCCCGTGATCGTGCTGGTCGCCTTTAACGCTTTAATCCCGTTAATGACGGTGGTTAATTATTCGGTACAGGAGACCTTTGGCAGCAATGTATTCTTCTGGGAAGGCGTCAAGTGGTTCGAACAGGTACTTAACTCGTCACGATTCCATGAGTCCTTCCTGCGCCAGATCTTTTTTACCGGCACGATATTAGCTATCGAAATTCCGCTGGGAATTGCAGTCGCTTTATCGATGCCGAAGAAAGGCCCCTGGGTATCGGTATGCCTGGTACTAATGGCATTACCGTTACTGATCCCCTGGAATGTAGTCGGGGCGATGTGGAATATTTTCGCGCTGCCCGATATCGGGCTGTTGGGACGGATGATTAATGGCATGGGCATTGACTACAACTTTACCCAGCAACCGGTCGCCGCGTGGATGACGACAATTGCAATGGATGTCTGGCATTGGACCTCTCTAGTCGTGTTACTCGCCTATGCCGGACTTTGTTCGATTCCTGACGCTTATTATCAGGCTGCCAAAATAGACGGTGCCAGCGCCTGGGCGGTTTTCAGGCACATTCAGTTACCCAAAATGAAACGGGTGCTGACAATCGCTATCCTGTTGCGCTTCATGGATAGTTTCATGATTTATACCGAACCCTTCGTACTGACCGGCGGAGGACCCGGTAATACCACGACCTTCCTGTCGATCGACCTGGTTAAGATCGCACTCGGTCAGTTTGACCTTGGTCCGGCGGCCGCGATGTCGTTGATTTACTTTTTCATCGTGCTACTGGTGTGCTGGGTTTTCTACACGTTAATGATGCGTGACGAGGCTGAATAACATGAACTTAAAAAAATGGTTGTTACCAACCGTCTACATTTTGTTCCTGATGCTGCCGATCTACTGGTTGCTGAACATGTCGTTTAAGACCACCAACGAAATTCTAGGCGGATTTTCACTATACCCGGAAAATTTCACGCTAGAGAATTACATCGTAATTTTCACCGATCCGACCTGGTATAACGGCTATCTCAACTCGTTGTTGTATGTCGCTATGAATACGGTGATATCGGTCTCGGTCGCCCTGCCCGCAGCTTATGCCTTCTCGCGTTATCGTTTTCTCGGCGATAAGCATTTGTTCTTCTGGTTACTGACCAACCGCATGGCACCACCCGCAGTCTTTGCTCTACCCTTCTTCCAGCTCTATTCCGCGGTAGAGTTATTCGATACCCATCTTGCCGTGGCCCTGGCGCATTGTTTATTCAACATTCCACTGGCGGTCTGGATACTGGAAGGGTTTATGTCGAGCGTGCCGAAGGAACTCGACGAAACCGCTTTTCTCGACGGCTATTCCTTCCCTCGGTTTTTCATTCGCATCTTTATTCCCACGATTGCTGCCGGAATCGGTGTCGCAATGTTTTTCGCCTTCATGTACTCCTGGGTGGAATTATTACTGGCTAAGACACTGACATCTGTGGCAGCCAAACCTATCGCAGCGACCATGACTCGGACCGCCAGCACCGCCGGTTATCAACTGGGACTGCTCGCAGCAGCAGGAACTCTGACTATCGTGCCAGGCGCTTTTGTCATTTACTTTGTCCGCAACTACATCGCAAAAGGTTTTGCTATGGGGAGGGTTTGATGATGGACCTGACCTGGATGGCCTGGACCTGGCCGACTGTTGCGTTCTTCCTGTTTATTCTGACTTGCCTGATCGCTATGGGCCTATGGGAAAAACAAAGCCCCGGCGGTAACCCAAGACGTGGAGTATTCGGGCTCGATACCACACGCGGCGACCGGTTATTTATTTCTATACTGGGCAGTATCTTTATTTTCCTGGGCTGGCTGTGGGCATTTAGCACCCCGCTCTGGGGTGCCCTGGTGATAGCTATCGTCTGGTGGATATTCGTGTTTAAGCGTGTTTAAAAACCCACTAACAATTGTCAACAGACAGGCCAATGGAGCTTCGTAAACGCAACATCGAACAACTGGCATCATCCGAATTCGACGTACTCATAGTCGGCGGCGGCATTAATGGCGCGGTATCTGCTGCCGCGCTGGCAGCCAGAGGCGCTCGAGTCGGATTAATCGATTCCCGCGACTTTGCGGGTTTTACCAGTCAACAGTCGTCTAACCTGGTCTGGGGCGGTATCAAATACATGGAAAGTTACGAGTTCGGCCTGGTGGCAGGTTTGTGCAAGTCTCGCAACGAGCTACTACGCAGCTTCCCTTCAACGGTTAGGGAAATTCGCTTCCTCACGACAGTATCCAGGGATTTTCGATATCCCCCCTGGTTTATGATCGTCGGCACCTGGTTTTACTGGATCCTGGGGCGAGGTAAAACCCTTATACCAAAACTCCTGTCCGCAGCAGACATAGCTGAGCGGGAGCCATTGATCAATGTTGAAAACAGTCACGGCGGCATAGAATATTCCGACGCTTATCTTCACGATAATGACGCAAGATTCGTATTTAACTTTATCCGAAGTGCTATGGATAAAGGCTGTATCGCGGCCAACTACGTTATATCGTCAGGTGCTTCGCATGATAGTTCTGGTCACTGGACGACTAAGGCCAAAGACGTCATAAGTGGCGAGGAATTCACTATTCAGTCAAAACTGGTCATTAACGCCGCGGGAGCCTTTGTCGATCAATACAACGCTCTGGTTGGCATTGAAACCGAGTATCACCATCTGTTTTCCAAAGGTATTCATTTAATCGTACCTCGTATCTCCGACAATTACCGTGTACTGGCTTTTTTTGCTGACGATGGTCGACTGTTTTTTGCTATACCGATGGGAAACAGAACCTGCATCGGCACCACCGATACGCGTGTCGATGATCCCGTGACACAGGTTACCGAAGAAGATCGGGAATTTGTGCTGTGGAATATCAATGCCCGGTTGAATTTGCCCAGCCCGCTAACTCGCGACGATATAATCGCAGAACGCTGTGGTGTTCGACCGCTTGCGGTCAGGAAAGGACAGGCATCAGAAACTGATTTTCTACAATTATCCCGTAAACATGTCGTAGAAGTTTTGCCTGAACAAGACCATATCAGCATTTTTGGTGGCAAACTGACCGATTGCCTGAATGTCGGTGACGAAGTCTGTGAGGCGGTCGCTGATCTAGGCCTTTGTTTGAAAGAAGCTCCGGGGAAATGGTACGGTGAGCCGAATGATGCCGAACGTATTGCTTATTACGAACGAGCTAATCAACTCGGGATCGACAAAATAACAGCCTCGGATACTAGCGAAAAGCTCAGTCAGCGTCTCTGGCGACGTTACGCGTTGCAGGCTAATGCGATGCTCGACGCAATAGAAAAGGACGCGTCTCTTAGTGAGCCGTTAATTGAAAACCGTGGTATCAGGCGATGTGAAATTGACTACCTGGCTGATAACGAACTAATCGTTAAGCTTGAAGACTTTCTCAGGCGACGCTCGAAAATCGAATTATTAATGACATGTGCTGAACTCAGGCATTCTCAGGGACTATACGACGCCTGCAAAAAACTATTCGGCGACCAGGCAAAAATTCGCTTCGATGAGTACTTTGAAACAGTAGATTCAGCCTGATTGATTGGCATTCTCAAAAATCAACTTTGATTCTATTGCATTCGCCAAACCTTCTCTTACACTAGCCGCTGGTATTACTTAATCAAATCATTCAGGGGGAAGGCTGCTCGAATAGGGCGGTAAATACTATGGTCAGTAAGTGGTTTAAACAACTCGAAAAAGAAATGCCCAGCCAGGATTCGCCAAAACTCAAGGTTGGCGAAGATACATTCTCATCTAATTACCAGGAAGACTTTGCAGTCAGCGACGCACTGACAGATTTGATCGCACTGGCGACCGTGAATAAAGAAGATCCAGTCCAGGCGCGTATGCTGAAAATTGCACGTTCTCCAAAAGAGTATTCCGTCAAACTTTACACACTGAAAACAGCTATTCCACTATCGCATTCGATGCCTATTCTCGAATCTATGGGTTTAAATGTTCTCATAGGTCGACCTTATCGAATCAGACTGGGTGATGAGCTGTTCTGGATTCATCACTTTACGCTTGGTGATAGTGAAAATATCTGTGATCTGGATGTCGAGAAAGTACCTCTTTATTTCAGTGAACTATTTGCCAGTATCTGGAACCAGTCGAGTGAAAATGATGCCTTTAATCGATTATTGTTCAGTGCCTGCATAAAAGCTCAAAATATCCAGATATTAAGGGCTTATACCGCCTATCTACAGCAAATCAGATTTCCACCTAGTCGCGAATATATTATTGAAACACTGAATACTTACCCCGATTTAGCATTATTACTGGTTAATAGTTTCCTACATAAATTCGATCCCGACAGCGATTCTCGTGATTCCTATCTGGAAATTTTTGAGCAGATAAATCGACGGTTGCACGACATAGAATCACTAGATCATGATTTAATCTTCAGACGATTCAAGAATCTTATCCAATCTACTGTACGGACCAATTTCTTTCAGGGCAATCACCGCTATTTGAGCTTTAAACTTGATTCTCGTAACATCGAAAACCTGCCAAAACCCAGCCCACGTTGTGAAATTTTTGTCTACGCAACACGATTCGAAGGTATCCATCTGCGCGGTGGACTAGTCGCTCGAGGCGGTCTAAGGTGGTCAGATCGTCGAGAAGATTACCGCACCGAAGTACTTGGATTAATGAAGGCTCAAATGGTGAAAAACGCCGTCATTGTACCAGCCGGCTCCAAGGGTGGCTTTATTACCAAGCAGATTGCTCAACTACCGGCATCCGAAGTTTATAGCGAGGTACAGGCCTGCTATTCACTTTATATCAATGCCCTGCTCGAGATCACCGATAACCTCGTCAGAGGCGAGGTTTTCCATCCGGCACAGACGGTTATCCATGATGGTGACGACCCTTATCTGGTGGTCGCGGCAGATAAGGGTACAGCCGCATTTTCCGATGTCGCCAATTCTATCGCTGCGCAGCACGATTTCTGGCTGGACGATGCCTTTGCTTCGGGTGGTTCGCAGGGCTACGACCATAAAAAAATGGGGATTACCGCCCGCGGGGCCTGGGAGTCCGTCAAACGACATTTTCGGGGGCTAGGTAAAGATATCCAGAACGAAGACTTCACCGTCGTTGGTATCGGCGATATGTCGGGCGATGTTTTTGGCAACGGCATGCTGCTCTCAAAACACATCAAGTTAGTCGCTGCTTTTAATCATATGCATATATTTATCGATCCCGAACCGAATGCAGGCACTAGCTTTACAGAACGCCAGCGCATATTCGCCCTGCCCCGATCAAGCTGGAATGATTATGATAAAAATCTAATTAGCCAGGGCGGGGGGGTATTTTCGCGTAAGGCCAAGCGCATTGACTTAACACCCGAAATTCAGCGCCTGATCGCTTGCAAGGAAGATCATTTAACCCCGAATGAACTCATTGTTTACCTGCTCAAGGCTCAGGTCGATCTCCTCTGGAACGGTGGTATCGGCACTTATATTAAGGCATCTACGGAAACCGATACTGCGGTTTCCGATAAGAGTAATGACGATATAAGAATCAATGGTAAACAGGTTCGTGCCAAATCTATCGGGGAAGGCGGTAATCTTGGCGTAACGCAAAAGGGACGTATCGAATACGCACTCAACGGCGGTTTGCTATATACCGACTCAATTGACAATTCCGCGGGGGTTGACTGTTCCGACAACGAAGTCAACATCAAGATTCTGCTGTCCCAACTGGTCAAGTCGGGCCGACTGAGCAGTAAGGAAAGAAACGATCTACTGATCGAAATGACCGATGAAGTGGCAACCCATTGTTTGTTTAATAATTATCGGCAAACACAGATTATCGATACGATAGAGCAGCATGCGGTCGAAAACATGCACCAGCATGCCCGGTTTATGCGTCACCTTGAGCGCGAAGGCATTTTAAACAGGCGTCTTGAGCAACTTCCCAATGACGAGCAAATTACCGCGCGTATGGGACAGAATCAGGGGTTAACGCGACCAGAGCTTTCTATTCTGCTGTCCTATAGTAAATTGACGTATAAAAACGCCCTGCTCGGATCGTCTACCCTGACGGAGGAATGTTACAACGAATTGTTGCTCAATTATTTTCCGACCAGACTGCGTACTGAATACGCTGATGAAATTTTACACCACCCTCTACGTAAGGAAATTATTGCCACTTTGCTGAGTAATCAAATTGCTAATAATATCGGTATCGGCTTTGGTTCGCGGATACGTGAAGAAACCGGGGCGACCATTGAAAACGTAGCGAAAGCTTATGTTGTCTGTGTTGAGATATTTAATTTAAATGATACCTGGTCAGCTCTGGAGAAACTGGATAACAAGGTTAACGAGCACCATCGATTCGAGTGCTTTCGCTCATTTAGTGGCCTGCTTGAACGCTCAATTAGCTGGATTTTGCGTAATAAAGGCGTGAATTTCGATGTTAATCATTTAATCGAACGTTATCGAACCGATATTAAGGTTCTACGTAAGATCGTCCCTACGGCGATTATCGGTCAATCCAGGAAAAACTATCTGGCCACGCGCCGGGGGTTTGTTAAATTACGAATTCCAACTGAGCTCGCACAGGAATTGGCCGATACCACGACCCTGGCTTCAGCCTTCGACATTATCGAAATTAAGAGCAAGCTATATAGCAGCACTGAAAACACGGCGAAGTTATTTTACGCATTGTCAGAGCGGTTACAGCTACACTGGATCCGTAACGCGATATCGGAGACGGTAGTGCGTACCCACTGGAACCATCTGGCTATCCTCAATATGCGTAATGACCTGCACGCCAATCAGAAAAATTTAACCGAATTGATTTTGCTGTCGGCAACCAATAAACGACACACCAATAAAGCCATTCAGCTTTGGGAAGAGCATCACCGCGAAGCTCTACAAAGATACGACATGGTAATCAAGGAACTTAATGCGTTGCGCTCACTCGATTTTCCTTCTATTAGTGTGGCAGTCTCTGAAGTGCGGCGACTCGTTGCCCTGACCCAGCAGACAAAGTATGTTGTCGATTAATTATTACCCATAGCTAATCTAGACGCTGAACCTTATTGGTATTCGACTCACGAATGTAATCGAGTACCAGGTCGATAAATTTTTGCTCGTACTGACGCAGAAACTTGTCGTTCAAATAGGCGATACGAGTCACCTCCCAGGGGAAGAGGTGGCTCACGTCGCGACTCATCAGATTGTCATCCTGAATATCGTCCAGCGCCATACTGGCGATAATGCCTATCCCCATTGTTTCCTTGACATAGGTTTTAATAATGTCGGTATCGGCTGCGCTGAGTACAACATGCGGTTCCAGATTCGCCTTTTTAAATGTGTCACTAAAGGTTTTGCTCCCGGTGAAACCATAGACATAGGTAATTAACGGATAATCGCACAAATGTTGCAGAGTGAGTTCTGATACTTTCATTAGCGGGTGGTCGGCCAGGGTTATCAGACTACGATTCCATTTATAACAGGGAGTATTGGTTAGCAGGTTCGACTCCGCCAAAGCTTCGGTACAAATTGAAAAATCGATTTCATCATTTTCCGCCCACTGTACCAGTTGTTTCGGAGTGCCCTGATGGATCTGCAATTCGACCAGCGGATAAGCCTGATTGAATGCCTTGATAACCGGCGGTAACACGTAGCGGGCCTGGGTATGCGTAGAGCCAATACGTAGAATACCCGCTTTCTGGTTGACATGATCCTGACTAATGGCATAAATACTATTGATCGAAGCCAGCGTGGTGCGGGCATGACTGGCAACACGGTCACCAATTTCGGTCAAGCCGATTAGGCGTTTACCCTTGCGTATGAACAGGTCAGCACCGAGTTCGTCTTCAAGCTTTTTTAAATGCTGTGACACGGCCGATTGGACTAGAAACATATCGTCCGCCGCCTTGCTTACGCTGTAATTATTATCGATTAGTTTAATCAGTGACTGTAGCTGACGAATTTCCATGATCGAATTTTAGTTATCAATATTTGTGATTTAGAATGGGTTATTATAAAGTCACGTGATAAAAAGAAAACGAGTTTTTTCTTAGATCTTTATTCGATTCGACTCTTCCTGCTTCTATATAAAACTCGGTACGGGTAAACTTTATTGATGACGGAATTCCAGAAAAGTTTTGACCGCAAGGTCTGGCAAGTCGTTGCCAGCATACCCTCTGGCCAGGTCATGGGCTACGGAGAAGTCGCCAGAGCAGCAGGGTTTCCTCGATACTCTAGAATGGTGAGTTCTGCCATGAGCCGGTCCCCTACAGCCCTGCCCTGGTTCCGGGTCGTGAGGTCGAACCGAACCCTGGCCTTCGAAGCAGGTAGTGAAAATTATCGTGAACAGGCTCAATTACTAAAACAGGAAGGAGTTCGTTTTGAGGGCGGTAAAATTATAGAACAGCCTCGTAGCGATGAGCTGGATAAAATTCTCTGGGGGCCTCCGGCGGATAAATGAATGCAAGAAAACCAATCTGTTTTATAGGGAATTTAATCTACTTCTGTAGCATGATGCTTATCGCATCGGGCTGGAAGATATCGTATGCCAATCCCCATTACCTTGATTTACCTGTTTCTCGTATCGAGGTTTCTGGAAATGAAAAAACTCAACGCCGATTTATATTAAAATGGTCTGGACTTCGGCCTGGTCAGATATTAGCTCGGCAGGATATTAAGACTGCCCGTCAAAACATTCTTGATACCGCGCTCTTCAAAAGAGTAGAAATAAATACGGTAGAACATGGCGATCAAATTCAGGTCAATATCGATCTGGAAGAAAAGTATTACACGTTGGTAATTCCCCGTCTGAGCCGGAATTCAAACGGCGACATTAAATCCGGTGTCAAACTGAATATGCATAATATCGACGGCGCTGATCAGACGCTTTTTATGCTAGTCGAACAATCACAGCAAAGTGACGGCGATAATGTTGAACGATATCGGATATCCTATCAACTTCCGCAGTATAGTAAGCCTTATCATTATCGATGGCTGTTAGGCGAATCTAGAATATCGACCTTCGAAAACAACTTTCGCAATACCGAATACAGTAAAAATATTTCGTTTGCGGTGACTCGTGATTTAAATAGCCAATATTTCCTGATACCCGTTACCTTCAGCCTTGAATTGAAACTCGAACAACTCAGTCTCGACCAGCCATACCCCATATCGTTTAATGAAATTGAAGCCGGGGATTTCAATCGTATCGGATTTCTTTTTGAATATAACAATGTCCACTTACAACGCTTTCGACGATTTGGCAGATATTTTTCATTATCCTATCAACAGGGTCTGGACGAGCTCGAATCGAATTATATTTCTCGCATACTGGAATTTGAGTCGAAAATGTATCGCCCTATAAATTCAAGAGACAATATCAATAGTCGGTTTTTCATCGGGATTTCCGAAAATAGTCCTTTCAACAGTCCTTATTACGACCTCGGCGGAGCTAACAATATCCGCGGCCTGGAACGCAATGTCATCTCCGGTGACGCTCTGGCTTTCGTCAATTTCGAATACATTAAGGGATATTCGACCTACCCTTATTTCCGCAGCAGTCTTTTCATAGATATTGGGAATGTCTATGACGATGCTGCCTCTATCGATCTGGAGGAAATTTATACCACTGTCGGTATTGGAATGCGCTGGAAGCTTTCGTCGTTCATCAAAACCGATTTGTTTATCGATATTGCTTACGACCCGGATAGCACCGAGACCAGAGTTTACGGCGGCACATCGCTTAATTTTTAATGCTAATTAGAAAAGAATAATCATTATAATTTTCAGGTTAATTATCAGTAAAAAACTGCTAGAGTTCCTCAGCGAAAATAACTCGTTTTATCCACATGACCCATTTTAACATTGGCATCGATACCGGTGGCACCTATACCGATGCCGTTATCGTCAATCCTCAAAACCACGAAATCATTGCTACCGCAAAGTCTCTGACTACGCGCGGTAAACTAGAGATTGGTGTTACTAATGCACTGGGTGCAGTAATGCGTAAATCAAGTCACCTGTTGCAGGTTCAGCAGATAGGCCTGGTCTCCTTGTCGACAACCTTGGCCACCAATGCCCTGGTAGAAGGTATGGGTTCAGCTGTTGCCGTGGTATTGATCGGGTTTAGCGACGATATGGTTAAACGTAGCCACTTACCTGTTGCCATACCCGGTGCAAAAATTATTCGTATCGATGGCGGCCACGAATATGATGGTCGTGAGGCCTGTGCTCTTGATGTAAAAAAGCTTAAAAAGGAGATTGAAGATATTAAGTCTTCGGTCGAAGCTTTCGCAATCGCGGGTAATTACTCGGTTCGTAATCCGGAACATGAACAATATGCCCGGCAGATTATCAGCCAATGTTGCGTACATCCAACCACGATTTCCAGTGAATTATCGGACGGACTGAACGGACCGTTACGCGCCCTGACGGCGACCTTCAACGTCCGCATCGTATCCCTCATTATCAAGCTGGTAAATAGCGTTCGACTATCGATGCAGGAACATCAAATTGACGCGCCATTGATGATTGTTAAGGGTGATGGCTCTATCGCTAGCGCCGATTCTATAATCGAAAGGCCTATCGAAACAATATTGTCCGGCCCAGCTGCCAGTGTCATCGGTGCCAATTTTATTGCCAACCTGAACGACTTTGTAATTGCCGATGTCGGTGGCACAACTTCAGATGTAGCGACCGTGCGCAACGGTTGGCCGAATATCAACGAAAACGGTGCTATGGCTGGTGGTTATCGAACCATGGTTCGTGCAATCGACATGCAAACCATCGGTCTGGGCGGCGATAGCGAAGTTGAAGTCAATTATAAAGGGGAAATTGGTTTACGAAATAATCGCGTGGTGCCGGTTTCCCTGCTCTGCCATCGTTTCCCTCAGTTACTAGATCAAATGAAGGCCAGTCTGGCAGACGGTATGGGGCTGGCACGGGCCATCCGCTATATTTTTCTCCCTGAAGGATTCGACAGGCAATTACTCCCAGCTGGACTGAACGATGCAGATCGGGAGTTTTTGCTGAAGATAGACCATCACCCTCAGTCATTTGACCAGCTTGTAGTCAGGGCCTCTGATCGCGCGCGTGCTGAAAGATTCATCGCTCATGGTATTGTTCAGGTCTCCGGGTTAACACCAAGCGATGCGGCTCACGCGTTGGGCTTCCAGTCTCAGTGGTCAACCGAAGGCGCAAAGCTGGCCTGCCTAATGCTCGGGCGCTCTCATGCCCTGATTTCATGGGAAAGTGAGGAAACCGATAGCAACATCGAAGCTTTCGCTCGCATGGTATTTGATGCCATGGTAGGTAAAAGCAGTCGATTAATAGTAAACCAGCTCAGTGGGCAGAATTTTAACGACGATAATGTACTGGTCAATACTGTGACACACGGTGAGGGATCCACTGGTGACCTTTCGATCTCTTTTACTCCGACTATTCCAGTCATTGCGGTAGGTGGACCCGCAGCGATTTTTTACCCTGAAGTTGGTCGGCGACTAAACACCGAGATTATCATTCCAGGCAATGCAGACGTGGCGAACGCCATTGGAGCCGCCATAGGCCTCATCAAGATCCGCAAGGTTATCGAAATCACCTCGGTAGAGTCCGGCGGTTATCATATCCACCATCAGAGCAAGCCTGTATTTTCCATTAATGCCGGAGATGCGCTCGAGCAGGCGAAACAACTAGCCGACAGTTATGTCAGAAACAAAGCCTCTTTAATGGGTGGCAGTTCTCCCGAAATCAACTACCATATCGAGCGAGTCGACCTGCCCGACATGGATCAAGAGCGGAGTTTAATCGCAGCAACTGTCATCGCAGAGTGCCTGAGTACCCCTGCAACATAACTAAACTGAAATCAATATAGGTATTGAAAATTAATATGAACCATAACTACGATTATGATCTGATCGCTATCGGCGCCGGCAGCGGCGGTCTCTCGGTTGTAGAACGCGCAGCTGCCTATGGCCAGAAATGTGCGGTAATCGAACGCGGAAAGATGGGCGGAACCTGTGTTAACGTTGGATGTGTACCGAAAAAAATTATGTGGTTTGGCGCCAATTTGTCGGATGCGCTGGACGATGCCAAAAGTTATGGATTTGATATTAGTAACAATGGTTTTAGCTGGAGCAAGCTGGTTGAAAAACGTGAAGCTTATATTTCCGGCATCAATGAATGGTATTACGGTTATTTAAAAGACCTGAGCATCGACAGTGTGACTGGAAATGCTCACTTCGTAGACGAGCATACAGTTGAGGTAGAAGGCAAACAATATAGTGCCAGGCATATCGCCATAGCAACCGGCACTGCCCCGGTGACCGCTAACATTCCTGGTGGCGAACACGCGATTACCTCAGATGGCTTTTTCAGTCTCAAAGCCCGTCCAGACAAGGTGGCTATTGTTGGTTCAGGCTATATCGCGGTCGAGCTGGCAGGCGTACTCAATGCTCTTGGTAGCGAAGTCACTTTGTACCTGCGGAAGTCACACGTGCTCGGCGAATTTGACAGCTTGCTGAAAAACACCTTATTCCAGACATTACAGGATTCTGGAGTCACACTAAAAACGAACTGCCAGATTGAAAGTATCCGTCGAGACGACAAGGGCAAGCTTGGCGTAAAGGATAATCAATCCAGCTCACAGCAAGATCTCGATCAGGTTATCTACGCGGTCGGTAGAGAACCGAATCACGAAGGTTTGCGACTCGAGAACTGCGGTGTCGAGCTGGATGATGAAGGCTATATTGTTACTGACCTATATCAAAATACAAA
>JAOUJX010000405.1 GCA_029882955.1 Gammaproteobacteria bacterium | reverse complement strand
ATCGCTGGCATAATTCAAAATTTCTATGATGGGTAAAGGCTCTGTTTTGCCGACAAAAACAAAATCGCCGATAGGTCGTAGCAGTAAACCGTCGATACCCTCTACTACCACATCGGTGGCCAGAATCTGTGTACCGACATGTTTATTCAGACCTTCGATGCGCGAGGCGGTATTGGCACAGTCGCCGACGATACTGTAGACAAAGTGGCCACCACCACCGGAGTGTCCAACATAGACCTCGCCAAGTTCGAGACCGATGCGTAACGAAGTATCATAGGTTTCGTGTCTTGCTTTAAAATCCTCTATAGCATCAGCCGCCTCCAGCGATGCGAGTATTGGCTTGCGGCGCATATCGACATCGGTTTTGTCACCGGTCCAGCAGCACATAATCGCGTCGGCGCGAAATTCTGTGACAGCGACATCGTGATTTTTCAACGGCTGTGCCAGCGAATCGAAATAGTCGTTTAAAAATTCAGCCAGTTCACCCGGCGGCAGATCTTCGGCTATAGTCGAAAAGCCCTGCATATCGGTGGCCAGGCAGGTGCTGAAAGTAACCTGGTTAATCTTGTCCGGATTAATCGCGTTACCGGTTAAGGCTTTGGATACCTCTTCTGGCACATACAGACTAATCGCTTCGCTAATACTTTTCACCTGATGGCGTTGCTGTAAATACTGTGCCAGCAAACCGATAAACAAAGCGAGTGGAAACTGTACTAAAACAGGGGTTGATAGCGGTAGCCACAGGTAGGAATCACTGAACATACTGAAGGCGTAAAGTACGTAACCGCTGACAGCAATTATAGAAACGGGTACACCGATGATAGCGGGTGCCAGATAAATGAGTAGACTGATGAGTAAGCCGAAAGCAAAAAGAAAAAGCAGGGTGTTTTCAGCTCCCGGGATTCTCAGCGACTGGTTATGTCGCAGGTTACCGTAGGCGGTGGCGGCGATCTCGACACCACTCAGGTCAACCCCCTGATCATTCGTAAATACGGTATAAAAGCGATCAGGCTGTCCCGGGTCATAAAGATCGGAAAAACCGACGAAGGCCACCTTGTTGGTTAAATCCAGGTCTTCGGCGGAAGTATTCGCATCCGGACCATTGATTACCGCGTAATAGGGAATGTTTTTAATGGCACCGGGTGTTCCATAAAAATTCAGGTAACGCTCGTTACTGCCTAAATACATATTCACCAGCGAATAAAGTAGCTGTCGCGTCTCTTCGGATTCCTTGGCAACCCAGGGCTGTTGCAGCGCCTGAATCATATTATTAACCAGGATTTCTGACTTCGACAGGGTGGCACGCAGTCCGGTCATGAACTGACGTAGAGTGTCAGCACCGGAGATTTCAGCGGCAGATGGCGGGATCTCGACCTCTTCGGTAATGCGGCTGCTAACCAGTAGCCGGTAGAACTGATCGTAAACTTTTAACGCGTGAACCTGTAGTGCAACCGCTGGCATGGTTGGGGCTTCTCCTGCGCTGCTTTTGAAGACCCAGAATTCATATATCGCTGCTTCTTGTTTGGGTAGTGGGAAAGGACCAAGTCCGCGTGCGGCTTCGGTCAGAACCGGCACGGGCGATAGTAATTCCTCTACCCAGATACTGCCACTGATCTTGCCGGATTTATCTTCGACAGGTTGTCCTTTTCCTGTTAGAAACTGGAATAACACAACCCGATTCGAGCGTTTAACCGCATCGGCGAAAAATGCTTCGTCTTCAACCGAACGGGGTTTACTGAAATTAACATCGAAAACAATCGTCGAAGCACCACGGCTTACCAGGGCATCAACCAGTGTGCCGTGGATAGATCGAGGCCAGTCACGCGGCAATGGCGGAATATCGAGCTTATCGCTGGTCAGGCCATTGATTGCTATGACAACTGTTTCGGGAGGAGCCTCGATTTCCCCTCTATAGCCGAACAACCAGTTCAGCCCAATACTCCTCTCGAAGATTGTTCCATAAGGGGAAAGGGATAGCAGACTACCAGCCAAACCAATTGTCATGCCCAGTAGAAGACCTTTTATTACTCGCCGCATAATTACCGTTTAATTTTTATAATCGGATGGTCATCGAGAATCGATGCGCCCTTTAGCTTATACGAATTATTTATTCGGCGTCAAAAATTCGCTTGCGATAAAATATGGTTACTCAAAATCGAATAATACGAAAATCGAATTATAACAATAAAAACAATCATTTAACTCAAATAACCGCAGTCAATTAGATAATATTATCTAACCTAAATGAGTTATTCATAAAGGGATAGAGTGGGTAAAAAGAATAGTATAGGAATCTCTATTGGGGTATAAACGCCGATAAAACCAGCGATTGTAATTATTTCACTTTATCGAAAATAATTAGCTGAGTTTATGAGGAATAATAATTAATCGGCCGGTAGATCTATGAAATTGTGTGATTTGGAATTTTTGGCGGAAAATTTTTTCCGCTTTTTTCGAATTGGCTCCAAGCCAGTTTCACTCATCCTGATCGCTCTAGTGGGTATATCGATCAGTCGGCCTGCTCTAGCCGAATGCTCGGACTTTGCCGGAAAATTCGCCTCTATTCAGGGGCTGGTCGATGTCCAGACCGTTAATACCAATAACTGGAATAATGCCAGCCTCGAAAATGACCTTTGCGAAGGGGATAGTGTGCGTGTCGGCGAAGAAAGTCGGGCAGCGTTATCACTTGCGAATGATGCGGTGTTACGCATCGATGCCAATACCACGGTGCGCCTGATCGATATCAATCAGGACAAAAAAGAAAAATCGTTTCTGGAATTAATCACTGGCGCAATTCAGTCCTTTAGTCGCAAGCCTCGCGAACTATCGGTCAATACCCCTTATCTGAATGGTTCTATCGAGGGTACCGAATTCCTGATACGAGTGACTGATAATCAAACTGAAATCACCGTATTTGAAGGTTTTGTGCTGGCGCAGAATACACAGGGTGAAGTAAGGCTGGAAAGCGGCCAGGCTGCCTCGGCCAGCGACGGTAATGCACCCGTATCGCGAACCGTTATCAATCCTCGCGACCAGGTACAGTGGGGGCTCTATTATCCGCCGGTTCTCGCCGCCGAAGGTAATGCAGATGAGCAACGTGCGGCTGAGTTGCTATCCCTGGGACGGATCGACGAAGCCAGGCTGATACTTGAAACTAGTTCAAACTCTGCCGCGGGACTGGCATTGCAATCGGTAATCGCGATTGCATTAAATGATCTTGAAGCTGCGCAGAAACATGCGGATGACGCAGCGGCCATCGATGGCAGCAGCCCTGCTGTCGCTATCGCCATGTCATATGTCAAGCAGGCACAGCTCAAACTCGAAGAGGCACAGGCAGTTATCGAAAGCGCTTTGAGTGCTGAGACCGGTAATGCATTGTTATGGGCGAGAGCGGGTGAATTACGATTAATGTCCGGTCGTAATACCGAGGCACTCGCTGCCGCGAAC
>JAOUJX010000066.1 GCA_029882955.1 Gammaproteobacteria bacterium | reverse complement strand
TGAATGAACACAAGCCGGCTGCAGCCAGACCGTTGGAAGAGGTCAGGGATGAAATTGTTGTAACATTAAATAAACGTAAGGCACGCGAAGAAACTCTTGAGCAGGGCAAGCAGGCTCTGGAAAGCATAACCGCTGGAAAGTCTCTGGACGATATGGCTGCTCAATGGCAGGTTGATATTCTCGACCCGGGTCTAATTGGTCGGGACAGTGATAAAATCGCTGGCGATCTGGTGAAATTGGCATTTACTATGAAAAAGCCACAGGGTAGTCCGGTTTATGAGGGCTTTTCTCATGCCAATGGTAATTATTCTCTTATTGAACTGATTGCGGTTGAATCAGAAGAAAGCCAAACTCTCGATGAGCAACTTAAATCACTGACGTCGGCTAAATCTTCTCAGGAGTATCAGTCAGTATTGAAGTTCCTCGCCAGCCAGGCTGAAGTTGTCCGTACTCCATTGAGTGAACTGGAGTAGGACTTTTAATCTCATTTCTGGTTAGATCAGGAATCGAGTACACCCATACTGACAATATTGTAGCCAGAATCAACGTAGATATTTTCACCGGTTATACCTGAGGCCAGATCAGAGCACAGGAATGCGCCGGTATTTCCTACCTGTTCCGTCGTGACATTGCGCCTCAGTGGCGCGTTGTGCGCAACTTCGTCCAGAATTTTCTTGAAATTACCGATGCCTGCTGCGGCTAGTGTTTTTATTGGACCGGCGGATATCGAATTTACTCTAATGCCTTCCGGCCCCAAAGCTGCGGCCAGATAGCGCACATTGGCTTCCAGGGACGCTTTGGCAACACCCATAATATTGTAGTTAGGAAGGGCTCGTTCAGAACCGAGATAAGACATGGTTATTATCGCGCCATTGGTATTTTGCATCATCGGCCTGGCGGCCTTCGCCATTGCAGTTAAGCTATAAGAGCTAATATCATGTGCGAGACGAAACCCCTCTCGATCCAGGTTTTCCAGGTAGTCACCATCGAGCGCTTCGCGTGGCGCGAATGCTATCGAATGAACTAAAGCGTCTAATGAGTCCCAGTGTTGAGCAAGCGATTCGAACAAACCAGTAATATCTTCATCGATGGTGACATCGCAGGGAAGAACAATATCGGAATTAAATTCGGCGGCAAATTTTTCGACTCTGGGTTTTAACTTTTCGTTGGGATAACTAAAAGCGAGTTCAGCACCTTCACGAAACATGGCCTGGGCTATACCATAAGCGATTGATCGGTTGCTGGCTATGCCTGCAATAAGTGCTTTTTTACCGGCTAGAAATCCCATAATTATTCCTGAATTTGAAAGCACCATTTTCTCAATGTCGCTAACGTCTTGCAATCAATAATTCCAATCACAGATGCAATTGAAATGAGAGTTTATGTTTATTAGATAAAGTGCTATTCATAAAGCCTATATTAAATTATGGAATATACCATCTGGAAATATCATTTTTTAGCTGTATGTTTGCTGGGCTATATTTGTTGGACTTATGACATGGATTTAAGACAAATATGTACGTTTACAATCAAGTCGACCAACAGTTAGTCGACCAGCGCGTTGAACAATTTCGTGACCAGACCAGTCGCTATCTGGAAGGTAGACTCGATGAAGAGGTCTACAAGCAACTTCGTTTGAGAAATGGTCTATACGTTCAACGGCACGCACCAATGCTCAGGGTGGCTGTGCCATACGGGGTTCTCAATGCTCAGCAAATGCGTAGTCTAGCCAGTATTGCGCGAACTTACGACAGGGGCTACGTGCATGTAACAACTCGTCAAAATGTCCAGTTTAACTGGCCCAGGCTCAATGAGGTGCCTGAAATTCTGCGGGAGCTAGCAGCTGTTCAAATGCATGCCATTCAAACTAGTGGCAACTGTATTCGTAATGTCACCTCAGATCCATTGGCTGGTGTCGCACTCGATGAAATTGAAGACCCAAGAATCTGGTGTGAGTTAATCAGGCAGTGGTCAACGCTGCATCCTGAGTTTTCGTTTTTACCCCGCAAATTTAAATTTGCTGTAACGGGCTCTCGTGAAGATCGTGTTGCGTTGCAGGTGCACGATATTGGTCTACAGCTAATTCGTAACGAATTAGGCGAAACTGGTTTCAAGGTTACTGTTGGTGGCGGTCTCGGCCGAACCCCTGTGGTCGGTAAGATAGTAAACCCATTTCTGTCCAGGTATGATTTGATTAGCTACCTTGAGGCGATTCTGCGGGTTTATAACCTTTATGGGCGGCGCGATAAGCTGTATAAGGCTCGTATTAAGATACTGGTAAATGCGATTGGTATTGATCAATTTCGCGACCAGGTCGATTCTGAATGGCAACATATACGCGAGTCTGATCTTAAGTTGAATCCGTTGCTTATTCAGCAGGTTGCCGACTCGTTTCTGGCTCACGAGTATAAAACTTTATCGAAAGAAGATGAATCGCTAAAACGTCAGCTCGATACCAACCCAGTGTTCTCGACGTGGTATCGACAAAATACCCGAAACCACAAAATTGCGGGATATCGCATCGTTTATTTATCGTTAAAAGATCATAGCATGGCACCTGGTGATATTTCCGAGAGCCAGCTTGATGCGATAGCTGATTTGGCAGATCAATATAGTTTTAGCGAAATACGAATAACCTATACCCAAAATTTGATACTCGCTCAGGTCGAACAATCTGAGCTTTATCAGCTTTGGAAGGCTTTGCATAAACAGAAACTCGCTACGCCCAATATTGCGACGGTGAACGACATTATTTGCTGCCCCGGATTCGACTTTTGCGCACTGGCGAATGCAACCTCTATCGATGTCTCTGAAGATATTATGCGACGCTTCGATAAGCTGGATCATTTACACGGCATAGGAGATTTGCGCATTAATATTTCTGGCTGCATGAATGCCTGCGGACATCATCACGTTGGACATATAGGACTGCTCGGCGTTGATAAAAAAGGGGAGGACTGGTATCAGATTACACTCGGCGGCTCGGCGTCTAATCATACTGCGTTGGGTAAAGTGTTAGGGCCTGCCGTGGCTAAAGCCCATGTCGGACAAGCGGTTGAGGATATTATTCACGCTTATGTCCAATTACGGGAGCAAGG
Source organism: Gammaproteobacteria bacterium (assembly GCA_029882955.1). Lineage (GTDB taxonomy): Bacteria > Pseudomonadota > Gammaproteobacteria. The sequence continues at coordinate 10,711 of JAOUJX010000066.1, read as the reverse complement.
AGAGTCCTTTTTACAAACACTAAACCGTATAGGGCGGAATCCAATTAAGGAGAAGGTATATGCCGGTACTTATTAATAATCGACAACAGATTGAGGATAGCTGGATTCGGTTGATTGATGATCAGATAATCGAAGATCAGTCTCATATTATTGTTAGTCTGTATCGGTTAATTAGAGACTGGAGCCAGTTACAGTTGCTAGAGATTGCGATAGGCGTAGAGCTAGAGTCTGATGCGGTGGTGGAGGATATGTTATTTGCATTATCAGAAATTGATATGGTTGTATTGCACTTCGAAGTGTTTGCCGATGGCCGTGCCTTCAGTCAGGCAAAATTGCTCAGGGAGCGATACGGATTTAGCGGTGACATTCGAGCCCGGGGTGATGTGATACGCGATCAGCTGGCTTTTATGAGGCGATGTGGCTTTAGTCAGTTTGAAGTTGGTGATGACGAGAATATCGAGTTGGCCTTTTTGGCCTTCAATGAAATTTCATCGGCCTACCAATCAGACTTGAATCGTATTGCATAAGTAGGATAGCCGTTAGCTTATTCAGTAAAAAGCCGTTCCAGAGACTCGGGTACGAAAGGACGGCCACGCTGATTCAGCGAAGTTCCAGTAATCACTGCCTGAAGCATTAATTTATTATCGCTTAATCGATATATATCCTGAATAAATCGAAATCTGACAGGTGAAACTCGTTCGAGCTTACTTTTGACCAGGAAAGTGTCGTTGCTTTGCAGGGAGTCCCGGTAATCGAGTTCGGCGCGAACCACGACCAGATTGATACCTTTCGCCGTGATTTCGGCAAAATTAATTCCTTCAGCCTGTAAATATTCGTGGCGAGCATGCTCGAGGTAGTTTTGGTAAACCGCGTTGTTAACAACTCCCTGCAGGTCGCATTCATAATCCCTGACTTTAAATTCAAGGCTGTGAGGATATTCCATAAGAGTTTATTTTATAAAAAATCAGTGTACCAAATTAATAAAAATCATGTCCAGAGACCGACTAGATAATACTGGTCATAATAATTTGTTTTAAGCATCTAAGTTTTTATTCGATTGAAGGGAGTCAATTTAAGCTATCCTGATCTTGTCTAAATTAATTAGTAGAAGGATATGAATTTCTCAGACTTCGGTCGCCATTTTGCGGGGTATTCGGGTATTACGCACCTGATGGATGACCTTAATGATGGTTTACAGCAGGATAATGTAGTGATGATGGGTGGTGGTAACCCAGCAGCTATTCCTGAGGTCAGCCGGATTTTTGAATCGACGATTTCGAAGTTACAGGCTTCCGGTGAGTTATTGAATGCGCTGGCCAACTATGACGGGCCACAGGGAAAGAATAGTTTTATCGACACACTGGTTGATTTTTTCAAACAGCAATACGGCTGGTCGATTTCGCGTAAAAATATAGCCTTGACCCATGGCAGTCAAAGTTCATTTTTTATACTGTTTAATTCGTTTGCCGGTCTGGCGCGTGGACAGAAAAAGAAAATTCTTATTCCTTTGGTACCAGAATATATTGGTTATAGTGATGTCGGCATCGAACCCGGCCTAATCAGCAGTCAGGAGGCAAAAATTCAGCGGTTGGAGGCTGGATATTTTAAGTATCAGGTTGACTTCGATTATCTCGAAGTCGATCGTAGCACCGGACTGATTTGTGTCTCTAGACCCACCAATCCAAGTGGTAATGTCTTAACCGATGACGAGTGCCAGCAACTCGATAAAATAGCGCGGAAAAATGATATCCCTTTGTTGATCGATAACGCCTACGGTACACCCTTTCCAAATATTATTTTCAATGAGGTTAATCCTTTCTGGAACGATAACACGATTGTTTGTATGAGCCTGTCAAAACTTGGACTACCTGGTGCCAGAACCGGTATCGTCCTCGCTAACGAAGAGGTGATCAAACAGTTTACTAATATGACCGCGATTACCAGCCTGGCACCGGGTGGAATTGGGCCGGTCGTCGCCAATCAGCTGATTAAGGACAGTGCACTGTTGCCTCTATGTAACGAAATTATTTTACCTTTTTATCAAAAGCGCTCGCAATTAGCAGTGCGGTTACTGAAAGAAGCGATTGATGATCCTCGGGTTAATATTCACAAGCCGGAAGGCTCGCTATTTCTCTGGTTATGGTTTGAGGGATTACCCATAACCACAAGCGAATTGTATATGCGTCTAAAGCAAAAAGGACTGCTGGTAGTACCTGGAAAATATTTCTTCCCCGGACAGGTTGAGCCAACAAGACATGCAGAAAGTTGTATCAGAATGAACTACGTGCAGAGTGAATCCGATTTACAAAAGGGTATCGATATTTTAGCCAGAGAAGTACGAGCCTGTTGGGGTAGCTAAATTTTACTTGGAGGTATGCGTAAATACGCCATCCCAGTTATCACCGGGTGGGTTCTTGCGGTAATGGGCAACGCGATCAAGGTATACCTGGTATAAAAGTCTATTCGGGTTCGAGCGGTTCAAATTGAAAAAATCAAGTTCCGACTTGTCCCAGTTTTGAGCACGAAAACTCTTTAGTGCCTGTTTATAACTCCTCAGTTCCGAAGTTACCGTTTTGCTAATATCGTTTTTGTGGCCCACGGGTTCGAAAATTGCCACGGGTTTATTCTTGCCTTTAACGCGTACCAGGTCGAGTTCGCGAAACACGAATTCAGGAATACAGTTTTTTGTGCTTTCGCTAACAATGATGTTAACGCCATAGTTTTTGGTCAGACCTTCGAGCCGAGAGCCCAGATTAACTGCATCGCCCAGTACAGTATAGGCCATGCGAAACTCTGACCCCATATTACCAACACTCATATTACCAGTGCTTATGCCAACGCCGATATCAACCTCGGGCCAGCCACGAGATTTGAAATCTGCCTGCATCACTTTTAACTCTTGCATCATCTCCATCGCTGCATATAGAGAGTGACGCGCATGTTCTGCGTCGATTAATGGGGCACCCCAAAACGACATAATGGCGTCGCCCATATACTTATCGATAGTACCTCGATGTTTGTGAATAACTCGTGTCATTGGTGTTAACAGTGCGTTCATCAACTGAGTCAGTTGCTTCGGGTCCATGCCTTCCGAAATAGTGGTAAAACCCCTGACATCCGAAAACAGCACGGTCATCTCTCGATTTTCACCATCGAGTGAAAACTCGGTTGGGGAATCACTCATTTCATCGACCAGTTCAGGGGGAATATAGTGACCAAACAGATGAGCAAGCTGTCGCTTTCCGCGCGACTCGATGAAAAAACCGAATGTCATATGCCAGACGAAGATCAATAGTATAAGTAGCAAGGGGCTTGCCAGCGGTAGAATTAATTGATTGTCCCAGGCTAGCATAGTACCGCTGATGACTAACAGAGCCATGCCTGCCGTACCGGTGGCTGCCATCAAAGGCGATACCGCCGGAAGTAGAAGGGCCATAATCACTGCTGTCAGTATTAAAATGACAAACTCATAGCCTATGGTCCATGCAGGTCTATGTTTAATCGTTCTATCCAGTATGCCGGAAACAATATTGGCATGAACCTCAACCCCGGGATAAATATTCTGTACCGGAGTAGAGCGCAAATCTAGCAGGCCGGGCGCAGATGTTCCAATTAATACGATCTTGTTTTTAATTATCTCAGGATCGATTGCTTGATTAAGGACCTGATGCGCTGAAATATACGGGAAACTACCCTCCCGGCCTCGATAAGGAACGTAAACCGAGGCATTAGCATCCACCGGAATTTGATAGTCTCCCAGCGAAACGGCTTCGAGCGCAAAATAATTGGCGTCTTTGTTCTTGCTTCCAGTTTCCACGACCAGTTTTATGGGAGAGGGGTCGATATAGGCTCTGGCTGTGGCAAGTGCCAACGATGCGTAGAGAAAGCCTCCAAGTGATTGCAATAAAGGCACTCGACGGAATACCCCGTCGGCATCGACGTGAGGGTTGTCGAAAAAACCGCCGGCAGCTGCAGATTTTTGTAAGATTTCCAGGTTCCCGCCATATCCTTTGGCAACGTTTATCGGTAAACGTTCGCTCCAGATTTTATCCGCTGCCATTATAGGCGGGGGTAAAACACCCGTTTCCCCCTTTTCATTTTCGGCTACGTTTAGTTTAAAATAATAACCCATGACAACATTTTTATCTTTCAGACTATTTGCGAAAATAATATCGTGTTGAAGAGTAGGGCGTATCTTTTCTAGCGTTTGGCGAAACTCGGCGTTATCGCGTAGTTCGTTTTTAGCAAGATCGTCGAAAATACCAATGCCGGAACTTTGGTCCTTTTCGGCAAAGACAAAATCAAAACTAACCACTTTAGCCTGATAATAGTCGAAAAGGTTATCGATAATTACCGCTAGCTTGTCTCGCCCCCATGGCCAGCGACCGACTTCTGCGAGTGAGTTTTCGTCAATATTAACTATTACGATTCGATCATCCAACGTATCTGGTCGAGTAAAGTTTAGCCTTGCGTCATAGGTCCAGTTTTCCAGCTGGCTGATAAATGGATATCGATACACACCCGAGGTGTCTAGTAACAGGATGATTAAAATCAGGGCACTTAGCGCTAATCTAATGACGCGCTGAACTTGCATTACCTGATCTCAGAGACGGGGAATTTAGGATGATAGTTTTTCTATTTCCAGAATTGATGGTATTTATTTCAAATAAAATTCCATCTTTACGCCAGCGACTTCAATTATATCATGGCTCTTAAGTTCGTGGGCACTGGGGCCTATCGCACTACCACCGACTTTTGGCACATTGTTATCAGGACCACCGTCGACATGAATCAGGAAAAAACCCTGAGGTCGGCGGGTGATGGCAGCGACTTGGATTCCCGGTTGACCTATGGTGGTTAGTGCTTTAGTCAGAACAAGCTCTCTTCCGGCGTTGGCACCGCTTAATAGCTGTAGGCAGGCTGATCGATTTGCCTTGGGAGAAGGCGCGGTGCTGGCTGCTTCGGAAGCCATTGCCGCCGAAATTTTCTGCACAGACTTATCTATATCCTTGTTTTGGGTGGCCTGTTCGGGCATACCAGCTTCGCCTGGGCGAATAATCATGGTTTGCTCAAAATCCTGTTCGTTATCGACAGCTCCACTCTGATAGGTGATCTGGAATTTCCCGAGGGTTATATTGTCACCATTTTCGAGTGCATGTTTTTTAACCAGTTTCCCATTGACATAGGTTCCATTGGTACTACCAAGATCTTCCAGAAATGAATCGTCTAAAATGGTGATGACCTGTGCATGTCTTCCACTTACTGACAAATTATCGATGGGAATATCGTTATTAGGCTTACGACCTATCGTGATTGTTTCCTTGGTTAAAGGATACTCATTCGTTTCGCCTGAGCTTGATGTCGTGATCAGTTTTGCGACCATGTTTAAATCCAGCCTCTAATTTGTGTCTTTAATACTGGTGTGATCCGTTAATCGAACCAGGCCAGCATTTTGCTGAACCAGTCTTTTTTGGTTGAAAAATCATCCTTAATCCGGCATAGCATAACTGAGATATTGTCCTTACCGCCGTTCTGGTTTGCCTTAGTAATCAATCGCTTGCCTGCTTCTTCTAGATTATCACTAAATCTCTTAATAGTTAAGTATATATATTCGTCTTCAACTAAATCGGTTAATCCATCCGAGCATAGCAAATAAATGTCATTTTTCTTCACGATATCTTCCTGGATATCGGCTGTTACACCCGGATCTATTCCCAATGCTCTGGTCACAAGGTTCTTGTTTAGTGAGTGTTTGGCTTCTTCAGTTGTGTAGAAGCCTCTGTCTATCAATTCTTGAAGCAACGAGTGGTCCCTGGTGATCTGCTCCAGATTATCATCACGAACGCGGTAGCACCGAGAATCACCAATGTGCGCAAGGGATAGTGTATTGTTGTGAAAATGCAACACTACTACCGTGGTTCCCATGCCTCGATGATCAGGAAGTGCCTTTGCCGTTTTATAAACCGTTTTATTGGCCAGATCAATGGCTTCCAGAATACAGATGGATTCTAGCGAAAATCCACTTTCAGGATCTATATTTCCGGGTTCAATGGTAGGTAATTTCCGCTGAAGTGCGCTAATTATAGTATCGATAGTTAAACTGCTGGCAACATCGCCGCCGCGATGACCACCCATACCATCCGCCAGTACAACTAAACCAAGAGCACTATCGAAACCGATCGCGTCTTCATTTCTTTTGCGCACTAGCCCTGTATCAGTTAGCCCGAGGATAGTTATTTTTTCTTGCAAATTCATCTAGTACTGTCTACTTTAAACTGGCTAAAAAGGTCTTTAGATGATTTGCCATTTCAGTACCTGTTTGATATCTATTTTCAACGTTTTTTGCGAGCGCTCTATGGATTATAGTCGATAATTCACTGCTTATATCTGGGCGGACAGTCTTAATATCGGGTGCTTCTTCATTCGTTATTTTAAACATAAGACTGGTCATAGAATCGGCTCTAAAGGGTAACGAACCTGATAATAACTGAAACAACATAACTCCGAGAGAAAATATATCAGAACGGCCATCAACTTTCTTACCTGCAAGTTGCTCTGGAGACATATAAGATGGAGTACCCAATACCATGCCTGTTTTGGTTTTACTCGAATCAGTAATCCGGGCGATACCAAAGTCGGTAATTTTGAGGGAATCTGATTCGGGTTCGTACATGATATTTGCCGGTTTTATATCTCGATGGACAACATTTTGCTGGTGTGCGAATGCCAGACCTTCTGCTGCCCTCTGTACGATGCTGATGACGGTTTTAATATCAAGAAGATTATCCTGTTTTATGTAATTCGTGAGATCGTGCCCCTTTAGAAACTCCATTGCGATATAGGCCAGGTCGTGTTCCTCACCCGCGTCAAAAATGGTGACGATATAAGGGTGACTCAGCCTCCCAGCAGTTTCGGCTTCACGAAAGAAACGTTGTTTAACATCTTCCAGTTCATCTTCGTCGAATTCCTGGGACAGCGCTAATGTTTTAATTGCCACCACACGACTGATTTTGGGATCTTTGCCCAGGTAGACGACACCCATGGCACCTTTGCCGAGCTCTTTTTCGACTTCGTAGCGCCCTAGCATTGGTTTTTCTATTCCACCACCGTCGAGTAGCAGGGTTCCGCCAGCATGACCACTGGCACTGCCGAACATAACGGTTTCTTCCATGGCCTGAGCCCGGTTCATGCGGGATTGAATGTCACGGAATTCTTTGTCATGTTTGGCCATGTACTGATATACCGAACCTGCTTTGTTGAACTGCCGCTTGCGTTCGAAGTCGAGCGCGAGGTTATACATTGCTTCCATTACCTGATTATCAACTCGACATTTTCGAAACTTCTCGAAAGACATATCCAGTTGCCCCTGAGTTTGAAAGGCGATTCCAAGCATACGATTACTTTCCGATGACTCTTCATCGGAAAGAAGCTTGCCGCGCTCGGCTATCAGGAAGCGTTTTGTGGTAATTAGCAAATGACCAAGTACGAGCAGGGCTGCCGGGGTCATTAATTGTATCCAGATATTATTTACGGTCATCAGCGCATAATGTGCCGAAACTAGGCCCGTTAGTAGTACCAACGTAATAACTGCGGCAACGCCCGCTTTCATTCTTGGTAGCGCCAACATCAAATAGAGTGCCATTAGAAATAGTGCACCGAAGTGGGCAGCATAGCTCCATTCGGGAATTACAAAAAAGTCTTCATTTAGAATGCTTGAAACCGAGTGTGCGAGGGATAGTACAGGTGCCATTGCGGCGTCGACGGGTGTCACCAGGCTGTTGCCGATGCCGACAGCGGTGGCACCAATCAGGACAATTTTATCTCTGTATTTGGAGATGTCGATTTTGCCGGTGTAAACATCATAAAACGAATCCTGTCGAAAAGCGGGTGAGCCATCGGCTCCTGAATAGAAAAATGTATTCATTTGCAGCCGGGTGTCGGTTTTAATTTCCAGCTTGCCCAGTACGATGCTTTCTGCAAGATTTATACGAATGTCGTTGTTGGTCAGATTCAGGCTTTGAGCGGCAATCTTAAGCGATAAGGAAGGGTAGAATCGGTCATAATGCTTTAAAACCAATGGTTCTGAACGTATTCCACCATCGATATCCTGGAGTAGGTTGAGGTGCCCGATTGATTCTGCATGCTCGGCTATTTCAGGAATTGGTAGAAAGGCGGTGTTGCTATCGATTGGGAACAGGTTCTGATTTTGTGCACCGACTCGATCTCGAATCTGGGTGAGAGAGTTATTTAATAAATATCCGGGTAATTCTTTGTCGGGCTTGCCGTATGTTTCCCCCAGCTTGAATACCATTGCTAATACTACGTTTTTTGCCTCCTTTATACTAGCTGCGAGTTTGGCATCAGTATTGATGGATTTTTCAGCTTCGAATAACCGGGACTTAAGCGTTTCAATGTCCTGACTTAAGCGAGAGTGTATGCTCGATCCAAGGTAAAAATCTGAGACCTCGGTTCGTTCGCTTTGCCGTTCGAGTAAATCGGTGAGGGTGTCGATATCGGCCGGAGTATCACCGAAACTGGCGTTTGATACGAAGTCGATCAAATCTCGAATGAATCGACTGCCGCGGTCGATTTGTGGCTCGAGAAAGAATACGGTATGTCCTATGACTTTCGCACCACCTTGGGAAAGTTTCTGAATTAGCTCGGCATGTAGATCGCGTGACCACGGCCAACGACCAATATTAGCGATACTTTCGTCGTCTATCGCGATGATGGCGATTTTATCGGAAGGTGTTTTCTGGGTAGAACGAACTCCCCAGTCGTAAGCTGACCTTTCAAGACCTTGAAAGGTTGGCGAGCCTGAGAAAAGTACTACTAGAACTGTAATAATGAATCCAGCGAACCAGTCACTGCTCCAAAAACGGGTTTTCATACCCACTCCAAGATTCTTATTATGGTGATTTACCTCAAAATTTATAGACGCCTGTTTTTGCCAGACAAAACCATCACTAACTATAAGGTTGGTAGGGAATTATTACCAGTATAAATACCAAAAATGTTAACTAGCCTGTTTTTAGCTGTCTTGCTATAAATTAAAATAGTTGCCTCAAAAAGCGAGATAATCTAGTTTCTTGCTCAGGTTACTATCTTGCCCACAGCACATAGGGAGTTTGATCACTAAATGTCGGAATTACTTGAAAGAATTGAGAGATTGAACGAAATCGGGATAGCCCTGTCTGCTGAGCAAGATACGCCAAAACTGCTTGAGATTATCATGATGGGAGCTAAATCCCTGACTCGAGCTGATGGTGGATCGCTTTATTTTCTTAACGAGCAGATGTTATCTTTTGAAATTATTTCTAACGATTCTCTCGATATTCAAATGGGCGGCACTTCAGGGAATAAAATTGCTTTCGCGCCAATACCGCTAAGAGTGAACGACCTTGAGAACCATAGTAATGTAGTGACTCACTGCGTGCTAAGTGGCAAAACCATTAATATCGAAGATGCCTATCACGAGGATGGTTTTGATTTTTCAGGGGCTCGTGACTTCGATGCCAATACCGGTTATCGAACACAATCGATGCTTACCTTTCCATTGAAGGACCACGAGAAGGAAATCATCGGCGTACTGCAATTAATCAATGCCCGTGACCCGGATACGAACGAGGTCATTAGTTTTAGTCCTGTCGAGCAGCGGTTGGCCGAATCTCTGGCATCTCAGGCTGCGGTGGCGTTGACACAGCGCCGGCTAATATCTGAATTACAAACCTTGTTTGAATCGTTTATCAAAATGATCGCAAGCGCTATTGACGATAAGTCTCCCTATACAGGAGGGCATTGTCGTCGTATCCCCGTATTGACTATGGATCTCGCAGAAGCGGTTCATAGTACCCAGAGCGGCCCATTGAAAGAGTTCAAGATTGATAATAAAGGTCGTTACGAACTCGAAACTGCCGCCTGGTTGCACGATTGCGGGAAAGTTGTAACACCAGAATATGTGATGGACAAATCGACCAAACTGGAAACCATATATGATCGTATCAATGTGCTGGAAACTCGCATCGAAGTATTGCTTCGCGATGCCGAGATACGCTATCTGCGAGATTCGCTCGATGAAAGTTCAAAAGAAGCACAGGATTTGCTGCTGAAAAGTTACGAAAGTCATTGCCGTCAATTGAAAGCTGACCTGGTATTTTTGCAGGAAGTTAATATAGGTGGTGAGTTTCTGTCTGATAGTGACGTATTGAGAATTGCCGAAATAGGTAAGCGCGAATGGAAGGATATGTCTGGAAAAAATCGCCCTTTGATTACTCGGGACGAACTCAAAAACCTGAGCATACAACGCGGGACTTTAAACAGTGATGAGCGCAAGGTGATAAACAATCATATCGTAGCGACCATAAAAATGCTGGAGTCGCTACCATTCCCACGGCATCTGCAGAACGTACCAGAATTCGCCGGCGGCCATCATGAAAAAATGGATGGAAGCGGCTACCCGAGAGGACTGAAACGGGATGAAATGTCGGTGCAGGCTCGAATTATGGCTATTGCTGACATTTTCGAAGCTCTGACAGCCAGTGACCGGCCTTATAAACCGGGTAAGAAACTATCGGAATGCCTGAAAATAATGGGTCAAATGAAAATCGATCAGCATATCGACCCGGATATTTTCGATATATTTATTAAAAATAAAGTATATATGAATTATGCCGAGGAATTTCTCGATCCCGAACAGATAGATGCGATTAAT
>JAOUJX010000404.1 GCA_029882955.1 Gammaproteobacteria bacterium | reverse complement strand
GGGAATAACATCGGTCAGTCCCGGATCAGTATCAATATGTCCGCGAATAACATTGAGAAAATCAACCAGCCCGGAATCCTGTAGGCGCCTGGAAATCTCGATGCCATCCTCAATCGATAGACCGCCTTCTAAGACCTCATCCGCCGTGTAACGAATGCCAACAATAAACTCATCGCCGACGCGTTTTCGAATAGCTCGCAGTACTTCAAATGAGAAATGTATGCGGTTATCGAGCGAGCCGCCGAAAGGGGCTTCGAGCGTGTTGGTTAGAGGCGACCAGAACTGATCCATCAGGTGACCGTAAGCCTGTAACTCAATACCGTCGAGGCCAGCAGCCTGCATCCGTTCTGCGGCATCCGCATAATCCGAGATAATGCGTTCAATATCCCAGTCTTCGAGCTTTTTTGGAAAAGCTCGGTGTGCTGCTTCACGACTGTGTGAGGCTGAAACAGCCGGCAACCAGTCACCCTTGTTCCAGTTTGTACGACGACCCAGATGAGTGAGCTGTATCATGACCGCACAACCATGCTCATGACAGGCATCGACCACCTCTCGCATCCAGGGAACTACCTCATCTTTGTAGGCAAGAATGTTGTTGAAAACGGGTGGACTATCCCTCGATACCGCGGCCGAGCCCGCCGTCATGGTCAACCCCAATCCAGCTTTTGCGCGCTCTTGGTGATAAGCACGATAACGTTCTTTTGGCATACCATCTTCAGGGTAGGCCGGCTCATGACTGGTAGTCATAATCCGATTCTTTAAAGTTAAATGCTTGAGTTTGTATGGTTGCAATAGAGGGTCGTTGGACATTTTATCTCTCCAAATACATGGTCAGTTGTTTCATGAGCTTGCCCACTACTTAGTACCAGGCGTCATCCATCGAACTTTTACGTCGCTTCATAAAATCTTTCAGCTCATCGTCAATGCTGGCGTCCATGACGGGCGCCTGATACTCCAGCAGAGTTTTTTTCCATATTCGATTAGCACGTACCATGGCGTTATCACCGCCCTGCTCCAACCAGCTTTCGTAAGGTTGATCATCATTAGTCTGGCTTTCCCAATAAGCTGTCTGGTAGTGGGCCAGGGTGTGGGCACAGCCAAACATATGCTGACCAGGACCGCCTTCGCGTAGTGCATCAAGCCCCAGCGTATCATCGCTAATTTCAAAACCTTTAAGATAACTATGGAGGGCACCGCAAAGGTCAGCATCGAGAATCAGTTTTTCATAAGACATGGATAACAGGCTATCGAGAAACCCCGCAGAATGCAGAACAAAGTTGGCGCCACACTGCACGGCAGACATCATTGACATCATGCTCTGCACCATCGACTGACCATCGGCCTGTTTCGATGTTGAAAAATTACCCGCGCAACGTAATGGCAGCTTTAGCCTGCGAGCAAGTTGCCCCATCACCAGGCTACCCAGTGCCGGCTCTGGAGTACCGAAACTCGGGCTGCCTGATCGCAACGAGGTAGATGATAGAAAAGATGCAAGTACAGCCGGAGCGCCCGGCCGAACCAGTTGAGTGAGCGCGCAGCCTACCATCGATTCAGCCAGGCTTTGTGCTATCGCGCCGGGCATGGTTACCGGCGAAACTGCCCCGCCCAGTAGAAAAGGCAATAATATCGAACCCTGGCCAGCCTCGGCATAGGTTCGAATACCGCGAGTAGAAATGCCATCCCAAATTAGGGGTGAAGTCGAGTTGAAGTTACCCATGATGACACAGTTTTGTGCGACAAAATTAGTGCCGAACAGGATACGGCACATTTCAATACTATCCGCAGCGCGTTCTGGCGAAGTTATAGATCCCAGGAAAGCGCGATCCGAATATCGCATATGCGCATAAACCATATCAAGATGACGCTTATTCACAGGAATATCGGTTGGTTCACATATGGTGCCACCCGAGTGATGCAACCAGGGGCTAGATTGAGCCAGCTTTATCAGATTTTCAAAATCTGCCAGGGTGCCATAACGACGCCCCTGATCCAGATCCATGACGAACGGTGAACCATAAGAAGGTGCAAACACCATCGCATTGCCGCCAATTTTAACCGACCTGGAAGAATTACGAGCATGCTGGGTAAACTGTTGTGGTGCCGTTTGTAGTATTTCGCGGATCATCCCTGGTTCGAATTTCAGACTCCAGGCGTTTTTATGAACGTTACTAACCTGGGCACCAGCTTGTTGAAACAGCCTCATAGTTTCCTGGTCGTCGTGGAACTCAATACCGATTTCGGCAAGTATGGTATCGGTTGCCAGCTCAATCTTCACCAGCCCTTCCTCGTCGAGCAATTCGTAACATGGAATATTGCGCGTGATATAAGGCACCATCATGTGCTGATTCGGGATTGTACTGCGCCGGTGAGTCGAACCTCTGGAGCGCTTTCGAGGTTGCCTTATGTGCCCCTGCTGGCTGCCAGCTGGCGCAGTTACTGAATGCTCAATCATTTGCCAGGCCCATACATATAGTAGGTAATTATGGACGGCACACTAGCAAACTTGACATATATGTCAATTAAATTAACACTTCTGTCTAAAGTTAATCAATCATCCGAGTTTAATCTTAATAAAAATGGAAAAAATAGAGCCTGGAAAACGAACCGGTTGGCGTGCATCTGAGGAAATATGGCTAGATGCCGCCTACACACTGCTAATAGAGTCAGGCGTTGAAGCAGTCAAAGTTATGCCTTTGGCGAAGATTCTGAACTTGTCTCGAACCAGTTTTTACTGGCATTTCAGTAATCGAGATGCTCTCCTGGATGCTCTGGTCGAAAAATGGAAACAGCGCAATACCGGGAACCTGATCAGACAAACCGAAAAGTATGCAGAAACAATTACTGAGTCGGTATTTAATCTGTTTGACTGCTGGATTGATTCTAATTTATTCGATGCACGCATGGACTTTGCAATACGGCATTGGGCGCTAAATTCAAGCAAATTAAAGGATACTCTGGAAGAGACCGATAAACGAAGAATAGATGCTATTTGCAGCATGTTCATTCGATTTGGCTTCGATCAGCGTCACGCCGAAATTCGCGCTCATACCATTTACTACACCCAGGTGGGGTATATTTCAATGATGGTAGAAGAACCACTTGCTGACCGGTTAAAACGCATGCCGGATTATATCGAAACTTTTACCGGTACCCCCCCATCTCGCGCCGAAATTGCCCGCTTTATGGCGCGTCACTGACGGGTTTCGTTCAACAACCCTGGAAATCTGGCTTGCGTTTTTCGTTAAAAGCCAGCACACCCTCAATCCTGTCTTTGGTCGGCACGGTACGGTTATAAGCTTCGATTTCAAAAGTCAGGCCGTCCGCGAGTGACATCTGTAAACCCCGGTGAATCGACTGTTTGGCCTGCCGAACCGCAATCGGTGCATTGGAGGCGATGCGCTGCGCGGTTACTACAACGGCTGGCATTAAATCAGCGAGTGGATAGACCGCGTTTACCAGGCCCCACCGTAAGGCTTCTTGCGCAGAGAATGGTCGAGCCGACAGG
>JAOUJX010000065.1 GCA_029882955.1 Gammaproteobacteria bacterium | reverse complement strand
GATGACTATCGAGCCATCATTGAGCGAAGCAATAGCCGGAATGCCGGTGCCGGTGAACCGGGCCGTGAAACCGGTGCGCGGCGGCAACTGGAAGCGCGTATCGGGCATAACACTTTTGACCGATTACCCCGGATAAAATTACCGGTTTTTATCGCCGGCGGTTGCTACGACGGCATTGCGCCACCCGCCAACTTAGAAGCGCTTCATCGTCAGATCGAGCATTCACAGCTGGAATTTTTTCAGGGTGGGCATGACTTTTATGATCATGATGCGATGGCTTACCAGCGGATTACTGATTTTTTCCTTGGAAAAGCGAGTGATTAATAGCCTCTTCTCCCGCTTGATGGACAGACCCTTCGTCCAAATCAGCCTCTGCACTTTTAACAGTTATCACAGCCGCCATGGCAGCACAGCAGCCGGGTCACTGACGCTCACCACCATCATAGCCCTGGTTCCAGCCTGCATCATCGCATTCTCGATTATCGCTCAGTTACCCGGGGTGACGAATTACCAGCATGAAATCGTGAGTGCAGCCCTGCATCAATTTGTGCCCAGGGACAATGAAACCGTCAAACTTTACCTGACGCATTTTATCGAGGCCTCCAGCAGCCTGAGCTGGCTCCAGCTTTCCCTGTTAGTCATCAGCACCTTGTTGCTAATCCACTCGGTAAACCAGTCGATTAACCAGATGTTCAATACCCAACACCAGCGCCACGGCATAGCTGTCTTCGGAGTTTATCTGGCTATCCTGATTTTTGGCCCGACATTTCTGGGGTTCAGTTTCGCCCTGTCTATTCAGATGGCAGAGTTACCGTTTATTTCATCCGTAACCGGACTATTTGGAGACTATGCACCCGTATCGGTCTGGTTGCCATTTTTTGTCGCCTGGCTATCGCTATTCGTGATGTATTACTTTGTACCCAGCGAACGGGTTAAGCCTTTGGTCGCGCTAGTCGGCGCGCTTGCCGCTACGGTTTTAATCGAAATAAATAAACTGGGATTCGGTCTTTACGTTTCCAGCGTCGATACTTATCAGGCCCTGTATGGCACGCTATCAGCGATACCGCTTTTCCTGATCTGGGTTTACCTGACCTGGAGTATCATTTTAATTGGTGCTGCTCTTACCAGTTGTGTTGAGGATTTCGAGGCGGCAAGCTATGAATCCTGATCCCGCTTACCCGTATGCCGGACATCCTTGCCCTGCACCAGAAAAACGATGTATTCACAGATATTTTTCGAGTGATCACCAATTCGTTCCAGCGCCCTCGCGCACCAGGACACGCGTAGCGCACTTCGGATAGTACGCGGGTCTTCCATCATATGGGTGATCAGCTGACGCATGATGGCCTCGAATTCGGCATTTATTTTTTCGTCGAGCGCGATGGTTTTCAGGGCTTCCTCGACGTCCATTCTGGCGAAGGCATCGAGTGCACGATTTAACATGCGACTTACTAGTTCACCGAGATGTTCGAGATTGACATAATTCGACAGTGAAGTGCCATCGTCTACCAGCTCAAGCTGGTTACGGCCTAGCTTTTCAGCCTGGTCACCGATGCGCTCGAGGTCGGTGATTGTTTTTATTATCGCAACCACCAGACGTAAATCGCTGGCGGCAGGCTGACGGCGCGCCAGAATCTTTACGCACTTATCATCTATTTCGACTTCCATTCGATTGATTTTGTAATCATCCTGAACCACCTTGCGGGCAATTTCAGAATCAGATTCAAGTAAACCCTTGAGACCACGATTGACCTGGGTTTCAACCAGCCCGCCCATCGTCAGCACCTGGTTGCGAATACTCTCCAGCTCGTGATCGAAACGTCTGGAAATGTGACTGCCCAAATTAGAATCCTGAACCATAGTAGTTATCCAAATTTTCCTGTGATGTAGTTTTCTGTCATTTGATGACGCGGATTAGTAAAAATACGACTGGTCTCACCGACTTCGACTAAATGTCCAAGATGAAAATAAGCGGTTCTTTGCGACACACGCGCTGCCTGTTGCATCGAATGTGTGACGATGGCGATGGTGAAATTTTCACGCAATTCGTCGATTAACTCTTCGATGATCGCGGTCGCAATGGGGTCGAGCGCCGAGGCTGGCTCATCCATCAAAATCACTTCGGGGCTGACGGCAATCGTCCGTGCGATACAAAGCCGCTGCTGCTGACCACCCGACAAGCTAGTGCCAGGCGCGGTTAATCGATCTTTGACCTCCTCGAATAGACCCGCTTTTTCCAGACTGGTAATGACGATTTCATCCAGTTCGGCGTTACTTCGCGCCAACCCGTGTATACGCGGCCCGTAGGCGACATTGTCATAAATCGACTTGGGGAATGGATTAGGTTTCTGGAACACCATGCCGACACGCGCGCGCAATAAAACCGGATCCATTTTTTTATCATAAATATCTTCACCATCAAGCGTCAAACTACCGCTTACGCGGCAGTCGGCGATGGTGTCATTCATCCGATTCAAAGTGCGTAAAAAAGTCGACTTGCCACAACCCGAAGGCCCGATCAAAGCAATCACCTGATTACGGCCAATATCGAGGGAGGTATCGAATATCGCCTGCTTCTCGCCGTAGAAAACGTCGGCATGGCGCACCGAAATCTTCGCGTCATCGATCAGGTTTTCACCTATCGTAGCTTCGAAATTATTAAGACCGGCTACACTGCCCGCTTCACTGGTTAGACCTTGTTGCACTGTAAATACCTACCGTTTCTTCTCAAAATAATTACGCAGAAAAATCGCCAGCGCATTCATCAAAGTCAGGAACGCCAGCAACACTAAAATAGTCGCTGCCGTTAATGCCGTAAACGCGCGCTCGGGGCTATCAGACCAGAGGAAAATCTGTACCGGCAATACGGTAGCCGAATCGAATATACCACCCGGCACATCGACGATAAAAGCCACCATACCGATCATCAGCAATGGTGCTGTTTCACCCAACGCCTGGGCCATACCGATAATTGCACCGGTTAGTACCCCGGGCATGGCTTGCGGTAAAACATGATGAAACACCGTTTGCATATGCGACGCACCAAGACCAAGTGCGGCTTCTTTCAGCGAAGGTGGCACCGATTTAATCGCTGCTCGACTGGAAATAATAATAGTCGGTAATGTCATCAACGATAACACCAGACCACCGACTAACGGCGCCGACCGGGGCAGACCGAAAAAGCTGATAAATACCGCCAGTCCTAACAGGCCGAACACGATCGATGGCACCGCAGCGAGGTTATTGATATTAATTTCGACGAAGTCGGTTATTTTATTCTGCGGTGCGAACTCTTCCAGATAGATAGCCGCCGCGATACCTACCGGTAGCGACACCAGCAAGGTGACTAGCAATGTCCAGAAAGAACCGACCAGCGCTCCCCTGATTCCGGCCTGCTCAGGCTCCCGTGAATCACTGGTAGTAAAGAAATCGATATTAAAACTGGTCTGAATGCGACCTTCCGCTTTTAGTTTCTCGATAAACCTCACCTGCTCACCTTTAACCCGGCTGGTGACTGTTTCGAGCTTGTAATAAGTATCAATATCATCATCCGCCTTAACCCAGACCGACACGGGTTCACCGCCAATTAAGTCGGTGTTTTCCCCCATCATTTGCTTTATTTCAAATTCAGCACCGCTGGATACCAGCCGATAGAGCAATTTCTTTTGTTGACGCTTTGTTACTTCGGGAAATACATTGCGTATCGCCTGTTTGACCAGACCCGCATAGTTAATGCCTGACAAGGCTTCTTCATTTGGCTCGCTATCTTTACTCAGGCCGAGTGATTCATGGTCTACCGGTATTTCGAGCAATATCTCGGTCACACTAAACGCGGGCCAGGCCTTACTGGTAATATCGAATAACAGAATTACCAGAAAAACAAAGCCGGAGAGAACGGCCAGCTTGCCGTAGAGCTGAAAACGCTTTTCACGGGCATAACGTTTTTTCAGACCCTGCTTGACGATTTCGGTATTATTCATAGTGCTCTCGATACTTTCGTACGATATGCAGGGCGATCACATTGAGTACCAGGGTACTGATAAACAGCATCAGTCCCAGCGCAAACGCGGCCAGAGTTTTAGGACTATCGAACTCCTGATCACCGGTGAGCAGGGTCACAATTTGTACCGTCACCGTGGTCACTGCTTCGAGCGGATTGACGGTTAAATTTGCCGCGAGGCCAGCCGCCATCACCACAATCATGGTTTCGCCAATCGCGCGCGAGGCGGCGAGCAATACACCGCCGACGATGCCGGGCAATGCCGCCGGAATGACTACCTGTTTAATCGTCTCCGAACGCGTCGCGCCAAGACCCAGGGAGCCATCGCGCATCGCCTGCGGCACCGCCGAAATCACGTCATCGGACAACGACGAAACGAACGGAATAATCATTACACCCATGACGATGCCGGCTGCCAGCGCTGACTCTGAAGCCACACTCAGACCGACCGATTCACCTACCTCGCGAATAAACGGTGCAACCGTCAAAGCTGCGAAGAAGCCATAAACAACAGTAGGAATACCGGCCAGAATTTCCAGTGCAGGCTTGGCACTGGCGCGGAACCTGGCACTCGCATATTCGCTCAGGTATATCGCCGTCATCAAGCCTACCGGCACCGCGATAATCAGGGCAATCGCCGAAATCAGCATAGTGCCAAGAAACAGGGGAACAGCACCAAATGAACCCGACGAACCGACCTGATCGACGCGAATCGATGTTTGCGGACTCCAGGAACTACCAAAAATAAAGTCGAAAACCGAAACCGCCTCGAAAAACCGGATAGCCTCAAATAAAACAGAGAAAACAATACCAACCGTAGTGACAATCGCCACTCCGGAACACAACATGAGAAAGGCCTTAATGACCTTTTCGATGCTGACACGGGCATGGAGTCTAAAGAGTAACCGACTCAGTCCTGCGATAATGCCTGACAGGCCGAGTACGAACACCAAAGCCGTTATCAGACTTCGGCTATGTAGTTCGGACCGCTGATAATGCAGCACTGCATTATTAACGACTTCATCATCACCCGCCTGATTATTCTGAATCGCCAGGTGAATATTATTCATATACAGTTCGAGTACCTCTTCAGACTGATTCAGGGCTTCAACCGGTAAACTCTGTTCGATTTGTTTCTGCAGGTAAACCGGCTCGAACGACAGCCAGGCCAGCAGCAAAATCAGCGCTGGAATCGAACTCCAGATAGCAGTCAGAAAACCATAGTGGTGCGGTAGCGACTTAAGCCGGGTGTCGCCTTCATAACCAGCAGCCCGCTGCTGCCCTACCACGAAGGCAATAAAACCCAAGCCTAATACAATCAAAAATAGTGAGGAAACACTCATCACATTACTCTTTCGAAATACCTACTTGATTACCAGTTTTTTACCTGACATAACGTTATCACGCAAGGCGGCTCTTTCCGAATCGGACAGTGGAATCAGACCCTTGTCGAGCAGGTATCCATCTTCACCCATCGCTGCTTCACTGGTGAACTCCTTCAAATATGCCCTCATCCCAGGAATCGAATCCTTATGCGCATTCTTGACATAAAAGAAAAGTGGTCGAGAGACCGGATAAGAACCGTCGGCGATGGTTTCGAATTCAGGCGACTTGTTTTCGATGATAGAACCTTGGACTTTATCATCGTTTTGCTCCAGGAACGAGTAGCCGAAAATGCCCAGTGCATTCGGGTTCTTCTCCAGTTTCTGCACGATCAGGTTATCGTTTTCACCGACTTCGATGTATGGGCCATCTTCACGAACACTATGACAAACGCTTTTATAGGCTTTCTTGTCAGCCTTCTTCATTGCCTTAATCCAGCCAAACTGCTGGCACCCACCTTCCAGAGCCAGTTCAGCAAACGCGTCTCGGGTACCAGAGGTTGGCGGTGGGCCAAGCACTTCAATTTTGGTAGCAGGAAGAGAGTCATTCACTTCTTGCCATGTTTTATAAGGATTATCGACCAGAGCCTCGCTGCCATCCGGGTTCGGCACCTGTCTGGCCAGAGCGAGAAATAAATCTTTACGCGTCAGTTTGAACAGTGGCGCCTTGTTAGAATTAGCAATTGCTATACCGTCGTAACCGATGTGAATTTCGGTTATATCGGTGACACCGTTGTTCCGGCAGGTATCTAACTCAGACTTTTTCATTGCTCGCGACGCATTGGTAATATCCGGGAATTTCAAACCAAGACCGGAACAAAATAACTTCATGCCGCCACCAGAGCCGGTGGACTCTATCTTCGGCGTGTTAAAAGAAGTTTTCTTGCCGAATTTTTCCGCGACTACCGTAGCAAAAGGATAGACCGTCGATGAACCGACGACACTGATTGTGTCACGACCTGCTGCCTGAAGATTAGCGACCATGCCGACTGATACTACTGTGGCTAATAATAGCTTCATATTGCTTCCTCTAAATTCTTAGAGCTGATTGATAATGCCTGCGTATTATGAGGTGGGAATGTGACAGTTTTATGACAAAATGACGCGAAATTAAATCAGGTTTTAATAATCCGCCAGCCGAATAACTGGCGCCAGATTATGCTCCTTACCCAGTCGCCGATAGCTCGGGAAAATAACACTAAAGCGACTCCCCTCTCCCGGCTTGCTTTCAATCTCCAACTCCGCACCGTGTTTACTCGCAGCCTGCTCCACAATCGACAGGCCCAGTCCTGAGCCGGACTGCTGACTCACGATCACATGCCCGCCCCGGTAGTAGCGTTCGGTTAAGTGAGGAATATCCTGATCGCTAATTCCGGGGCCCTGATCGGCGACAGAAAATACCAGTTCACCCTGATTATTCTCTTTCCAGTCAACAATAATGGGGCTGGCAGGGCTTGAGTACTTCAGGGCGTTTTCGATTAAATTGGTGCAAATTCCTCGGACCTCTGATCCGACGCCTAGCAGGTCCAGATCATCCGGGGTTTGAAACTGAACTCTATCCAGACCAGAGGCGTTATCGAGTCCTGAAATCACCTCCGTCATTACCACCTCAAGCGACAGCCGCTCACCTTCGTCGGGTTGCAGATGGTAGCTTTCAACCTGTGACAGCAATAACAGATCTTCGATTAAATCCTTCATCCGCGCCGATTGCGATTGTGCCGTGTGCAACGATTTCAAACCCGATTCCGACAGACCGGATTCGGCCTCCAGCATTTCCAGATGCCCGCTGATCACGGTGAGCGGCGACTTCAATTCGTGCGATGCATTAGCGACAAAATTTTTCAACCCCTCCTGGAGCTGTTTCTGATCGCTGATGTTTCGCGCCGTTAATAAATACTGGTTGTTACCGAAGCGCACCAGTTTGAGTTGCAGGGTTACCGAGTGATCGTCATGCGATTCAATTTCCAGACATGGCCTCGACTCCGGGTCATTGAGATATTTGAGAAAATCAGGGTGGCGGATCAGATTGGTTATACGTTGCCCGGCATCATTACGAATATTGATCGCCAACAGATATCGCGCGGGCTCGTTACACCATTCGATTTGGTGAAATTCGTTGAGTAGAACAGCCGCATCAGGTAAGGCTGAAATATTTCGATTGAGTCGCCCGAGGATATCCTTGGTGCGCTTCTTGCGTTCGTTGTTAATTTTTTTCTGCTGGTAAAGGTGGCGAATGATGATGCCGACAAAACCATTATCGTCATAAACCTTGCTGGTTTTAGTACCCCGGGAAATCCACTTCTCGAGTCGGCGTAATCGATTGTAGAGCCAGAGGATATAGCCTGTGAGCGTTATCAGTATCGCCAGCATCCAGTGTGAAGTCAGTAACCCGAAAAATACCACCACAGCTAAAGCAGAGATAATGGCGGATGCTTCACTAGACCAGATTTTGCTCATATATCTCCTGGGATCGAATACGGATTATTTGCCGCTAAACCGATAACCGGCACCACGCACGGTCTTAATCATAGAATCCAGGCCATACTTCTTAAGTATTTTTCGCAGGCGCAAAATATGAACATCGACTGTGCGATCACCAGGATAAGTATTCTCACCCCAGATCGCCGATAGCAGATGATCCCTGGAGTGCACCTTTTCCGGGTGCTCGACAAAAAATTTGAGTAATTTATATTCGGTACGGGAAACTTCGACCGGGGCTTCGTCAATTCTTAGCTCGTGCGTCGCGGTGTTTAACACCATAGCACCAACCTGCACTACTTCGGATACCGGCTGGTAGGATGCAGGACGACGCAATAACGCTTTAACCCGTGCATGCAGCTCACGCAGCGACATAGGCTTGGTCATATAATCGTCCGCACCCGAATCCAGCCCCAGAATTTTATCGGCTTCCTGCCCACGAGCAGTCAACATTAACACCGGCAAATGCGAAAAAGACGTCTGTCGACGTATCCAGCGAATCAACTCGATACCCGAACTGTCGGGCAACATCCAGTCGACAATCAGGCAGTCGGGGGAAAATTCGGTGACCAGTTTTTGCGCACTTTTAACATCCAGGCAGGACTGAACCTGATATTCCGCCAGCTCTAGCGACTGGCAAATGAGTTCGCGGATGTCACGGTCGTCTTCTACCACGAGTATTTTCATAGAGGAATTTTAGCAATTAACTAATACTGTTACTTATACAGTAGAAATATGTCAGTTTTATAACAAACTTATCGAATCTCAGCCATCAGTCGATATTTTGTCCAAATCTACAGCCTCCCTACGATTAGCAATCACCGCTACCATCACTATACCCGGTGTAAGTACCGCCAGACTAAGCCATCCAAGTGCGCCGGGAATTTCGCCGAGAAATATCAGGCTTAGCACGGTACCCATTGCGGGAACTGCTGCCATAAACGCCGCTGTGGTTGCTGAACCAACATGTCTTACCGCATAGGCTACTAGTAACAAACCTAACAGATTCGGAATTAAACCCTGATACAGGGTTTGCAGCAACAATTGTGATTGTGACGCTTCGGCTATGCCGGAGGGCAGAAAGAAATACCAGATCGGGACGTAACAGATCGCATTGATGACCGAACTGCATAACAATATTTGTGTGGTGGTAATTTGCCAACGCCTGCTAATCACCAGATAACCAGAAAAGAAAATCGCACCGGCGAAAAACATCAAATCACCCTTCCAGCTGTCTATCAGCGATAGCTGCGATGCATCGGCAACCGCTAGAGCAGCACCGATGATAATCATCACAACACCTAGCCATTGTCGGCCGCTGGTCCGCTCCTTATTCCACCACCAGCCGATAAATAGCGTAATAGCCGGCAAAACGCCATTCATGAATATGCCGCCGTGCGCCGCTGGCGCGAAATTAAATCCGCCGAATACAAACAGGATATAAAAAGGGCTCATCAGAAAACTAAACGCGACGATGCGTATCGGTGGCATAGACCGCCAGGGTTTGAAATAGAGCACTATCGGCAAGGCAAATATGGCTGAAATGCCATAGCGCATTGCCGCAAGATCAAAAGCGGTCAGAGACGACTGTGCACCCGAGCGGCTGGCGACCAGCCATGTCGCCCAGATCGACATGACCGACGCAGCAGCGAGGTATCCAGTCAATCGCTGCCTGGATTGGACGCGAGAGTCGACAGTCAAAAAAACAGGCTACTAAGAAGCATGACTGGAAACAGATTCCTGTAGCAGCAAAGACTCCAGTTTTTTATTCGGCGTCACCAGCACCAGCCCTATCATCATCACCAAAACTGACGACCAGACCCAGATGCTGTGCTGTTCACCGAACAGGATAATGCCCCAGACCACACCGGATATCGTCACTATATAAGCGCATTGACTGGCAAATACCGGGCCGGAGGTTTTTATCGTATAAAAGAACATTGAATAGGCGAGGCCACTGCCCAGGGCAAGCGCTGCCAGTGCCAGGCCGGGCACACTGGCCAACCAGCTCAAAGGCTCTGCGACACCCAGATACATGGCTAAAGGAAACTGTAGAAATATTGCCAAAATATTAGACCCGGCAAGAATCTCTCTCACATCGATCGCATCATCAACACCGTGACCAATATAAATATTTTCAATCGAATACATTACCGAACTAAACAACGCTAGCAAAATCCAGAAATTGGCATCTTCACCGTCCACGCCCCGGTCCGGCAACACTAGCAGCAGGATTGCGATCATGCCCAATACAATGCCAAATACACGTTTCACCATGACAGACTCATAATGCATCGCCACCATCATCGCATAGGTTAACAAGGGCACCGTGGAAACCGTAATCGAAAGTATGCCGGCCGACAAATGCGGAGCGGCATAGTAATAAGCCAGATTTGGCGCGACAATGCCAACGATAGCAATAAGCAGGTAGTGCCTGAGGTGTCGAAATCGAAATACGGGTATTTTTGCCAGCAAGCAAAAAATCACGAAAAAGAAACTGGTAACCACCACTTGCCAGGCCGAAATAGCCAGCGGATGTGCGCCTTCGGAAGTAGCCATTAACGCCAGCGAAAAAGTCACTCCCCAGATGAGTCCGGCCACAGTAATCAATGCATAGGGGAAAAAACGGTGATTAGACATGAGCAGAAGATCACTCTAGCGGTTGGCTGAAACAGACCTGATTATAGACGGTAATGACCGCAGTTAAGAATCAGTTTTTACCTAATCCACCTTCAACTGGCTAAAAGTTTCCCATGCAACTAAAACCTCTCCAGCCAGGTCTGTTACTTTACGCTGTTTACTACGTGCCTTTTTTCGTAGGAGTTCAAAGGCTTCCTGCTTCCCCAGCCGGTGGCGCTCCATGAGTATACCCACTACAACATTAATCGTATTACTGTTTTCAAGCGCTCCATCAAGACGTTTCTCCGTTTCTTTCAGAACATTTAGATCCTGCGAGCTTTTCAGGGCTGCTTCAATCGTTGGTATCGCTTTATCAACGTTGATTGGTTTAACCAGATATCCCAGTGCGCCTTTCTCCAGCGCCTGTCGTACATACTCATCGTCGTCGAAAGCAGAGAGAAATATGGAGGATATTCCAAGCTGCCTCAATTCACCTGCCACTTCTATACCCGACATACCCTCCATACGGATATCCAGTATTGCAAGATCCGGTGGAGGCCCTTCGGCTACCTGCTCCAATGCCATTTCACCACTATCAGCGAGCACAACTTCATAACCAGTATCTTTCAGTCCTTTACCAAACGTCGCAAGCGCAACGCCATCGTCATCTACGAGTAATAACCTTTTAGCCACGGTCACAACGATAATCTCCTTAATGTTAATTGATTAGATGTTATTCTACAGTCGACAACAGCGGCGGACCAAGAATCAATTCCGCCGTCACTTCGTCGTCATGTCCCCTGATAGATAAGTTAGCCCCTCGTCCTGGCAACATGGTTTTTAACAGTTCAAGCCCAACCCCAAAACCCTGTTCTGAATCAAAATCAAATTCATCGGGTAATTTTCCGGGGTTAGATACTGTCAGGCAAATACCGCTGTCTTTGAACGATAGATGAATTCTGATATCTGAATTATCGCTTCTGGAATGGAAGTGTTTTACCGCATTCATCAATAGTTCATTGGTAACCAGAGCCAGAGGGACGGCTTTTTTGCTATCCACTAAAAAATTCTTTCGTTTAATATCACTGGTGAGGGACAAAGGCACCAGGCTCAGTTGAGCCATATTCCGAACTATGGCTTTCAGCATTCTGTGGAAATCGAGCTGTGAACCCGGATTTCCAGCCTGTAGGCCATATACGGTAACGATCGACTCAATCTGCGAAATCGCATTATTCAGATTATCTGTATGCCCATAGTGACTGGTGGTTTGTTGTTTAAGCAACCCCATCAGACCATGAAGATGATTTTTAATACGATGATGCACTTCCCGAACTAGTGCATCCTTCTGCTTTTCCAGATGCTCAAACCTTTCCTTCTCTGCCCGATTACGCTCTGAAATATCCTGCGCTATATGGATGCTACCAACAGGCATATCATCCTGGTCATACATTGATGTTACTTTTATAAGGAAATCATCACCCAGAACTTCGAGAAAGTTTTCCATCACACACGGACGAGTATCCTGACTTTCTTCCTGATATGGGCAGTCACTGCCGGATAAGAATTCACCTTGCACACAGCTATAACAGGTCTCACCAATAATAGAATTAGCATCTTGTTTCAGGTGGTCGAGTAGAGCCTTATTTGCCTTTACAATTCGATGGTTAGCATCAAGGATAAAGATCGGGTCTGGCACGCTATCGAAAATCTGGTCCCATTCCACTTTGCTCCTTTCGAGGTTTTTCCGAGCTTCATACAACCGGGAAAGATCCATATCTATCTTATACATTACCCGTTTCCCAGAGTCATCGACCTCTATCAGATAGCTCGAAAAAACCGGTATACTGGAGCCTTCTTTATTTATTAACATCACTTCTTCGGCAGGCATCGGCAGACCAATTTTTAGCGAATAACTGACATCTTCGATTAGTTTGTTCTTCACACCGTCAGGGATAATCAAATCTTCAAGCTTACATCCCTGAGCCTCCTTTTCGGTATAGCCGTATAAATGCTCGCTGGCTTCATTCCAGAAAATTACCCGACGCTCTTCGTCGTAACCCTGTACCGCAATAACAGGAACCTGCTCTAGTAGGCTGCGGAACCGGCGTTCACTTTTATGCAGCGCATTGCGGACTTTCGAATGTTTTATCAGGCGCTCGTTTATCTGACGGCCAAGTTCGGCCAAATCGTTACCACGCTCGTCGAATTCCAGTTTCAATGTGCTATAGGTACTGTGGGCACTATATGCACTGATCAGGGATAGCTCTGTCTCTTCTGGGTCGACAAAATCCGTCGAAATACCACACACAGCATATATTTGACCAGAGCGGTTACGAACTGGATACTTCAGAGAGAGATATTTGTGTTTTACACCTTTCCGGGTTACCGACTCCTCGACTTCGATCAAATGATTTTTTTCCACCACGCGTAAGTCGTCTGCACGCTGAGTCCTGGCCTTTTTACTCGAATAGAGATCAAAATCGGTTTTACCGATAATTTCCTCACGAGATAAATCAAGCATGCCTTCGAAAGCTCTATTTATTTGCAAATAATGTCCGTCAAGACTTTTGATACAGACTGCCGCGTCAGTAGCATCCAGAATCGACTGCGCGCGCAGTTCGCTCAATCCCGCTGGATATTCGGTTGATTTGCCTGGATTGATTTCACGCACATACCCGTAGTAATGAGTAATTTCATTTTCTGAGTTCCTCACGACTACCGTATGATCCTGTATATGGTGCTCCGAACCATCCTTACTTATAATCCGATAGGGTGAATGATCGTAAGCCCAGCTATTTTCGTCTTCTGCTTTTTTTACTTCGATCAAAACCTGCTCAAAATCAGGCATAGCGATAATATCCGCATACAATACTTTTCCGGTACAAAATTCTTCGGCGGTATAGCCAAAAATATCGGAAACATTCGGCGATACATAATCCACTGGGAAATCATCACAGTTTCGCCACTTGAACATAACTACCGGCCCGTTAAAAAATAGACTCTGTGCCTGTTCCAGCGCCGAATTCGTTTCCTCCAGTCGGTGTATTTCAGCTATGAGTTCAGACTTACTAAATCTAGAGTACTTGTCCATTGGCTATATAATCTCTGAATGAAAACCAAATAAATACTTGAAAGGGCTAATCCAGAGAACCTCTGATTAATCGGTAAATTTCTGTCATTGCGAGCACAGCGTGGCAATCTTTTTGGTTAATATCAGTATGTTAGAGATTGCCACGTCGCTAACACTCCTCGCAATGACGTTTTAATCAGAGGTTCCCTGGATATTTTTTGTTATAAAAAAAGACCTTACGATCATTACACTGAGAAAAAACAAGACTATTGTATATGCGAAATACCTAAAAGTATCACCATGATCTCAATAATTAAGCGAGTTCTAAATCAGTTAGAAA
>JAOUJX010000402.1 GCA_029882955.1 Gammaproteobacteria bacterium | reverse complement strand
TGATCAGGCTGCCGCCCTCCTGTAACCAGGAAATAACGGCGTCAAGCTGGCGCGGGTTGACGATTTGACCGGCATGGCTGATGAATACAGTGCTAACGCTTTCGAGGTTGTTAAGATGGATTAGACTATCGGCTTCGGTGACTTCGATGCCACTACGCTGTAAAAACTGTTGGGCCGCTAGATAGGGGTTTCGACGGGCTTCGAGCGACCACGGGGTTTCTACGGTTTCCTCGTAAAATTCGATGCTCTGATATAAAGCCCAGCCCAGGGTCGCTAGCACCAGAACACCGAGTAGTGTGTAAGCTATCTGACTATTGCGGGTCATGTGCCATTTCCTTCGACCAGCTTTCGCAGAGAGCTTTTAGCTCATTAACCTGAGGCAGTTCGTGGCCATAAGCCAGGCGTCGCCAGATACGAGTGAGCTGAAAAAAATAATAACTCAGCGACTGGATGCCATAAGCCTGCACCAGGGCGGCGCATTCGGACTCGGTGTGGCTCGACTTGAATCTCAGTGCGTGTTGCGCGATCAGGCGTGACAAAGTTGCGCGGTAAAGCAGACCGAGGGCTTCTCGAGGTTGTTCAGCCTGCCATAGATTCATTACCTGTACAGGCACATCGTCCGGCAGGCTTTCGGGACGCACGTCGAGTCCAAACATGATATCCGGGGCGGCTTCAGGCTGGCGACTGCTGCCTAATTTTTTTAATGGTCCGCGAAATCGATAAAAGAGATAAACCAGCAAACAGATGAAAATGACAACCAGTAATACCTTAAGCCAGAAGGCGGTGGTTTGCAGTGTTTCTTCGGTGGCATCGTCGAATTTGAAGTTGGCTTCCATCCACTCGATAAAATCGATTAGCCATTCCGGAATACGATCCTGATTTTCTTCGACCCAATTGATGAAACGCCATTTTTCGACGGTTTCTTCTCGACCAAAATCTTCGCCTTTTAATACTTCGCTAATCAATTCTCTGGCCGATTCGTTGTTATGGTCGGTTGCTGCGAGGGTAGGAGTGGACTGGAATATGACCGACAGGCTGATCATCAGAGGAATCAAAATACTCGCGATCAGGCGACTGCCAGCCTGCTTTTTGCGTTGTGAAAGGCTGCGGAAAGTGATCTCGATATCCCATGCTTCGAGATCGATGCGCCGATTCAGGTATAAAGCAAACCCCGCCATGCTATGAAACGGCATCACCAGAATCATGGCGGAAAAGTAGCACAGCGTATAAATCCACACGCCGGCCAGGGTCAGGCTCTCCAGGCTATCGTAGACTCCAGGATCCAGGCTATCGGGTATAAAAAACAGCAGGCAGGTAAACAGGCCGGCCGCAAGGATTAACTCGCAACAAAAACAGACCAGTTGATTAGCCAGTGCCATGTCGGTGTGCTTACCGTGCAATACTCTTAGGCGCTGGCTACGAGGTTTGGCCTTTAGTTCTTCGAGGACGGTGACAGGTGCATCGAAGGCGCGATTAAAAGAGAAGCGCCGCCACAATAGCCAGGGCAGCCAGTCTTTGAGATAAAGGCTTCTGACTTGTTGGATTATTCCCCACTCCGGGGGGGCTTCGGAGAAAATTTTGCGACTGGCAAGGTAAAGCGGCAGGCGTTCCCAAAATGGCTTTAACCACCAGACGATTACTCCGGCCCAATGCGGGCTCTCCCAGAAAACCAGCAGCAAAGGTATTAACAGCAAGGTTGCTGGTAATGCACCGACCATAAATAGTGGTAGCCACCAGCTTCTCGCCATCAGAAACCCCAGGTCGATAGCCTGCCAGCCGGAGCGTACGCAGGCTTTAAACTGTAGCTTATCGAGGTCCAAATCGTTTTCCCGAAAAACAGTAAAGCAGAACCAGAAACCAGCAAATGCCGCCTACCGTGTACTTCACGCTGATAGGAAGACTGGCGCTGGAAGACCAGAACGCTTCGATAAATGCCGCAATAACGAGCATCAACACGATGCCGTACAACATGGGTATGGCCTCCCGGCCTGCCAGACGCAGGGCATTCAAGCGCGAATAGGGTCCAGGGTTTAAGATCGCGTAACCCAGTTTTAATCCGGCCGCACCGCTAAATACAATAGCGGTTAACTCGAAGGCACCGTGGGTCACTACAAACGGATAAAAAGTATCGACGTAATCGAGCCGGGTTAAATGACCGGCGACACTGCCGATGTGCAGGCCGTTAAACAGGAGTACCAGCAAACTGCCTATGCCTAGCAGCAGGCCCGCAGCAAAACAGCGAAAAGCGACGCTGATATTATTCTGTATATAAAAACCGAACATCATGATGTCGGTTTCGGATTCTCGCTCGCGACCGAATTTGCTCGCTGCCGGATCGTACATTTTTTCTATCTGACGAACGTCAGTGAAATCAAGTACGCTATAAATGGCCGTTTCGTCGAAGAATATCCATAGGCCGGAGATGAGCCCGGGCAGAGCAAAAACTAATAACGCGACCACCACAAAGTAGCGATGCCGGTACAACGACAGGGGGAATTCTCGCGCAAACAGGGTATAAAGGTTAAAGCGGGATTCGGACCGATAGCGATAAATCTCACGGTAAAGTCGCATCACCAGTTTATTTAAGCGCTCGATGAGTGCGGCATCATAAAGACGCTGCTTGGATAGCGCGAGATGCTGGCAGAGATGCATGTAGTGTTCGGCGCAACGCGAACTGTTTTCGACACTATTCGGTTTATCCAGAAGCCGTTCGATTTCTTCCCAGGTTTGCTGGTGCTGTTGCTCGAATGATTGCTGTTTCATCGTACGCCCAGGAACCAGGCACCGATGCGATGCAATTGTTCGACCCGGGTTTCCGAGCCCGAGTGGGTTATCTCGTCGAGGATACTGGCGAGTTCTTCCTGCCGGGGTCTAGATAATTGTTGGCTACGTTGCAGGAAATCGACTAGTGCGGTTTGTTCTGTGCGCGATAGCGTTGTTGGCGGTGCCAGCGGTGAAATATCAGTGACTGCGGCGGGTTTGGCGGTTTCGCGAATGCTGATCACCAGGGTGCCAGCGGCAAGGTCACCCAGGCGTTGGAAGCGTTCGTTGGAGACCATGGTGATTAAGCCGAACAGGTAAAAAAACGGTAGAAAATCGACCGTGCGTAGCAGATTTCTAACCAGTGAGGCACCGAAGCTTATCGGTGTTAAATCATCCTGCACCACAGAAATACCCAGCACTTTTTTACCCGGTGTCTGTCCTCGCCAAAAGACTTCGAATAAAACCGGGTAAAACCATTCGATGAAAAACCAGAAGATCAACCAGAAACCGGTGCCAAGTTCGCCGAATGGTATCGAAGCAATCCCTGCGACCAGCAGCATGACGCCGCGTATCATAAAGTCGATGGCAAAGGCGAGGAAACGTGGTACAGGACCGACGACCTGAGCCTCCAGCTCTATGCCGCCGGGAATTTCGACTCGATAACTGGTATCCAGCAACAATGAACCTGCTCAGTCGGCCAGCGTCTGGGCTTCGGCACCAAACAACCTGGTGTAGACCATAGACATGGTCAGTGCCGACCAGGGGATGGTC
>JAOUJX010000403.1 GCA_029882955.1 Gammaproteobacteria bacterium | reverse complement strand
TCTGCAATCGGGACAGGATGGTGGTGTGAGCGAGCCCGTATTTCAGCAACAGGTGGAGGATTTTGCTAACTGGTATCGTGAGCAACCCGAAGTTATACACATCAACGTCATTTCTGATACTTTTAAGCGCTTAAACCGCAGTATGCATGGTGATGATGAATCCTATTACCGGTTGCCGGAGCAGCGCGAGCTGGCAGCGCAATATCTGCTGTTGTACGAAATGTCACTGCCTTACGGTCTGGATTTGAATAACCAGATAAATATCGACAAATCAGCCACGCGTATGGTGGTCATGCTGAAAAACATGACATCTAACAGCGTACTCGAGCTAGAGCAACGTGCGAAGAACTGGTTGGTTGATAATGCGCCAAAAACGATGCAAACCGATGGTGCCAGCCCGACATTGATGTTTAGCCATATTGGTCAGCGTAATATCCGCAGTATGTTAATAGGCACCACGATAGCACTGGTTTTGATCTCTATCATTCTTGTCTTAGCTTTAAAGTCTTTTAAAATCGGATTATTGAGCCTGATTCCAAATTTAATCCCGGCGGCGCTGGCGTTTGGTGCCTGGGGTATTTTAGTTGGCCAGGTCGGTCTCGCGACCTCTGTAGTGACGGGTATGACACTCGGAATCGTGGTTGACGATACGGTTCACTTTCTAAGTAAATATCTGCGTGCCAGACGAGAAAAGAAACTGGATGCCCAGGATGCCGTGCGTTACGCATTTAATACAGTCGGCCTGGCGCTACTGGTCACATCGATTGTATTAATTGCCGGGTTTCTGGTGCTTGCTTTTTCAGCATTTCAGTTAAATTCCAATATGTCTATTATGACCGCAGTGACTATTGTATTCGCCATTCTGGCTGACTTTCTTTTGCTACCCCCGTTATTAATGGCCCTCGACAAAAAGGAGTACAGTCATGCTTAAATTAAAATCTGCATTATTATTTTCTGCGCTTGCATTGAGCCTACCCTCGCTGTTACTGGCCCAGACCGCAGAGGAAAAAGGCCTTGAAATTGCGACGGCCGCTCGTGCCTATGATCGTGGATTTGGTGACTTTACCGCTGACATGGTGATGACACTGAAAAACAGGACCGGCCAGACATCGACACGGCAGATTCGTATTAAAACCCTTGAGGTTGAAAACGATGGTGATAAGAGTCTGTCGATTTTTGATGAGCCTAAAGACGTCAAAGGGACGGCGATGCTGACTTTTTCGCATGGTCTGGAACCGGATGATCAGTGGTTATATTTACCGGCTCTGAAAAAAGTGAAGCGAATAAATTCACGCAATAAGTCCGGCCCTTTTATGGGTAGCACTTTTGCCTTTGAAGACCTGGGATCACAGGAAGTCGAAAAATATACTTATCGCTTAAAAGGTGAAGAGCCCTGTGGCGAATGGCAGTGTTACCTAATAGAACGTTTCCCCGCTTACAAACACTCGGGATACACCCGTCAGCTGGTCTGGGTGGACAAGGAGGCTTATCGACTGGTTAAAGCGGAATATTATGATCGTAAGAAAACCTTGTTGAAAACGTTGAGCGGGAGTGATTTTCAGCAGTTTCTTGAGCATTACTGGAGAGCAGGAAAAATGGAAATGGTTAACCATCAAAATGGTAAAAGCACGCTGCTGGAGTGGAAAAATTATCAATTTAAAACCGGTTTGAGTGATCGTGATTTTCGATCTCAGGCGTTGAAGAGGCTAAAGTAGAAAACAGCCATGAAACAATATGGACTTCGGGCAGTGTGGCTGGCTTGGATATCGACGGCTGCGTCTGCCGAGTTGTCTGGTAATGCGGCATTAGAGGCGATTTTGTTTACCGAGGATGCCCGGTCCCCGGAGCAGCTCGAAAATAACTTAACCGCTTCATTTCAGCCGAGATGGTCCGCTGAATGGAATGATGGTGACGATAGCTGGAGTGCCGAGTTATTCTTCCGAGCCGATGGTAAGGATGACAAGCGTAATCATGCTGATATCCGTGAGTTAATGTGGTTGCACCTCGACGGTGATAACGAGTGGAGAGTCGGTTTTAACACCATGTACTGGGGTGTGACCGAATCGCGGCATCTGGTCGATGTGGTGAATCAAATCGATGCAGTCGAAGGGTTCGATGGTGAGGATAAGCTCGGCCAACCGATGCTCCATCTAAAAAGATACCAGGAATGGGGTGTGGTTGACTTACTGGTTTTGCCAGGCTTTCGTGAGCGAACGTTGCCGGGTGTCGTGGGTGAGGCGGCGACTTACCAGTCATCTGATGAAGACAGGCATGTCGATTATGCAATGCGTTATTCGCATACGATAGACGATCTTGATTTCGGTCTATCCTGGTTTAAGGGCACGAATCGGGAACCTGAATTTAACGGCCAGTCAGCTCCTCATTACCTGCAAATGACACAACTCGGGTTCGATGCACAGCTTATCGACGAAGACTGGACCTGGAAGCTCGAGGTTATCCATCGTGATACAGATGCGGTTAAATACGAAGCCTTAACCGGCGGTTTCGAATATACCTTTTACGGTGTATACGACTCCGATATCGACCTGGGGACGCTAGTCGAGTACTCGCATGACAATCGGCCCGAAGGCCAGCGCGGTGTGTTGGATCGAGACATATTCCTTGGTGCGCGGCTGGCGTTTAATGATGTGCAAAGTAGCGAGTTACTGGCGGGTTTTGTAGTCGATACAGAAAGGCAAAGTCGTAGTTTCCGGCTGGAAGGTAACCGTCGTATCGGCGATAGCTGGAAAGCCACCATCGAAGCCCAGGTATTTAGTAATATCGATGATCAGGATCCGTTGATTGTTTTTGAGGATGACGATTATTTGTTATTTGAGATGGCGCGGTTTTTTTAGGAAAAGTCTACCCTGAGTTTTCATCTTCGTTCTCAAACGACTTCATTGCTGGCAGCGCACCGCTGCGGATATTCCGGGTTCGAAGGTTGGGTTGATTAATTGAAACCTTGGTCTCGCGCCAGACAATCATTAATCCTGAGCTGATAGTAATCAGGGCGCCGACGATGGTTAACTGGTCGATGGTTTCTCCAAAAATTATGGCGCCAAATATAACCGCCCAGATCAACTGGCTATACTGGAAAGGTGCTACGATATAGGAAGGGGCAGAACGATAGGCTGCCAACAGAAAATACTGCGCGATAATACCCAGCCCGCCAATGGCGAACATTTTAATCAGGTCTGTCTGCATCATCGGTTGATAAAGCATCATAGTCGCACCACCGGTAACCAGAACATTGATTAACATGGGCACCATAATCATGGTGCCGCTATTCTCCTGGCGTCCTACTTTACGCGCGATAATAGCGCTTGTGGCAGAACAGATAGCGGCACACACGCCGAATAAATGACCGAGCGACATAGTGGTTGGACTCGGCCTTAAAACCACAATGACACCAATTAGGCCGATAATAATTGCCGAAGTCCGAAACAGCTGTACTTTTTCGCCCAGCAAAGGGATTGCCAGTAGTGAAATAATAAGGGGGGTTAGAAACAATAATACATAGGTCTGAACCAATGG
>JAOUJX010000401.1 GCA_029882955.1 Gammaproteobacteria bacterium | reverse complement strand
AGAGGTGACTTTACGTCCAGATGAATGATTATCCTAGACAGAACCCGGCTTACAGGCTGACTTTTTAATTTTTTACAATCCGTCTACGCCGGGCTCCCGGCGCTACGGGATTGTGCCTGTCATTTCAAACCATCACCTGGCTACCAATATGGTTATCAACCTTTTACCTGCTAAATCAATCGATACAGAGGATTCCCCAGAAATCTCATCGTAGGGCATAGCATTTTAAGTCGGATTTAGGCACTATACGCGGCTCAAATTAACCAGGGGATACAAAATGGAACAAGACGATAAGACCACCACCAGGCACATGGTGTATACCTTTGTGGGCTTTATGGCTCTGTGCGTGATGATGATTATTGGTGCCAATATTATTGGTTAGGTAGTCAGAAAAAATCATCTTTAAGCGATGATAGAAAAATACTACCCCGGCTTTAAGGCGGGGGTAGTATATCGATGAATCAATCCGATTAAATTCAAAAATATGCCAGAGACTGGTCTATACTTTTCCTGTAGCAACCAGGGGAGCGGCAGTCGTGGCCAAGCACATATTTATAGGTTATCTGGGATTCACTGATAAGGACGTCAACAAGCTTCAGTGCATTGTTAGTAATACCCAGCGCCTTGACGGCAAATGTCGAATGATTGAACCGGAAGAGATCGGCCAGGCAGACGTGGTGATAGTCAATGCTGACAACCTGCCGGGGATTGAAGAAGGAAAAGGAATAGAAGGCGTTAATTTCCTCGCGACCCTGTTGGCTGCCAGCGCTAGTGGCCGTGACCTGGAAGGTATGACAAGCATACGAATGCCTATTGAGGCAGAAAATTTATTCGATGTTTTAGAAGATGCTGTTAGCGATCGCTCTGTATTTGATCTTCCGCCAGAGAAAATGACC
The DNA here is from genome assembly GCA_029882955.1 of Gammaproteobacteria bacterium. GTDB lineage: Bacteria > Pseudomonadota > Gammaproteobacteria. The sequence goes on along the minus strand of JAOUJX010000401.1, from coordinate 2,644 downwards.
ACCAGCAATCATCTTAGAGTCCTGGTGATAGACAGTAGTTATTCGGCTCGTACCCATCTAAAGCACCGGTTAAATGGCCTGAGCGGTATCTCGATCAGCTTTAGTTTTGCTGCTAGTGCTGCTGAAGCAATGCTTAAATTAAATCGTAAATCTTACGAGCTGATATTTCTGGATGTTTTTCTGGAAAATTCCGATGGTTATACGGTATGCGAGACGATTAAAAAGCAGAGCGACACCCGGGTGGTTATGCTATCGAGCGAAAATTATCCCTACGATGAAATGCGTGGCAAAAGAGCGGGGTGTGATGCCCATATTTCCAGACCATTATCGGAGCACCAACTGCTAAATCAGATACGCATCTGTCTTAATGGCGAAGAGAATGCTAAGGCCGAAATGGCGGCCCATTGAGTAATGATCGATTAAAGTCACATTCGATCATATGAATCCAGAGAGCGCTATAAACTGGTCATTGATAGAAATCTTCGCTGAATTCGGCACTCTGTAACGATACCCAAACCTCGCTAAAAACCACATAACTTAAAGTGTTACTTTAAGTTTACTTGCTAAGTATTAGATTTAATTCGCTATATCTCTGTCGGGCCGGCAATATTTACCTAAGTTACTGACGCTATTGAGAAAAAACCCTCGTTATATTCCCTGAATTTACTTGACTTGATGCCTGTTTTGGCAATATTGTGTCACCAAGTGGGTTAAAGTGTCATATCGTGGCATATTAATGGGTTAGGGCGTGCATAAATTTCGCGGAGTTTCCAATTTATCAATGGATGCCAAAGGCAGGATTGTACTGCCTGCGCGCTACCGCGAGCGACTGGTCGAAATATGTAGTAGCCAGCTTGTTGTTACCATCGATACCGATCAGCCCTGTTTGTTGTTATACCCGCTCAACGAGTGGGAACTCATTGAAGAAAAAATAGAAGCCCTGCCGAGTTTTAATCCCATGACCCGCCGTATCCAGCGCCTGTTGATCGGGCACGCTACCGATGTTGAAGTTGATACTAATGGTCGTATGTTGTTATCCAACCCTTTAAGAGAATACGCACAGCTGGGTAAAAAAGTGGTACTCATTGGTCAGGGTAAAAAGTTCGAACTCTGGGATGAGGTTATGTGGTCTCAGCGTATGGAAGAATGGCTAACCGATAGTCCGGCCGCTGAAATGCCCGAAGCCCTGGCGGAGTTGACCCTTTGAGTACCGGCCCTGTCACTACCGGCCCTGGGGGTGCAGGAGACTTCAGCCACGCTCCCGTGTTACACGCCGAGGTGATCGCGGCGCTTGCTATTCGCCCTGACGGTTTTTATGTCGATGGCACCTACGGTCGCGGTGGCCACTCGCGTTCGATATTAGATCGCCTCGGAGAAAATGGCCGATTGATTGTGATGGATAAGGATCCCGAGGCGATCCGTTCCGCGCAGGAGGCGTTTGCCGGTGATCGGAGGGTTACGATTATCCATGACGACTTCGCGAATATGAGTGAGCAACTCGTGGCATTACAGCTGGCCGAAAAAATTGATGGTGTGCTGCTCGATCTGGGCGTGTCGTCTCCACAGTTAGACGATGCCAGCCGGGGGTTTAGTTTTCAGAAGAATGGGCCGCTTGATATGCGTATGAATCCGGAGCAGGGTGAGTCGGCCGCGCAATGGTTAAGCCATGCGGAAGAAAAGGAGATCGCCAGAGTTCTGTGGCAATACGGCGAAGAGCGCTTCGCACGCAGAATTGCGAAAAAAATTGTCGAAACACGAGAACTACAGTCGATTGACGACACGGCCAGTCTGTCCGCCCTGATCAGTAGTTGTATTCCGAAGCGTGAGCAGAAGAAACACCCTGCGACGCGCAGTTTTCAGGCGATTCGAATCCATATCAATCAGGAATTGGAGCGTATCGGCAGTTTGCTTGAGTCAATCTTTGAGGTTCTGGCGGTCGGTGGCCGTCTGTTGGTGATTAGTTTCCATTCGCTGGAAGATCGATTGGTAAAGCGCTTTTTCAAACAACAGACCAGTAAACCAAAAGTTCCCAAAGGGCTGCCGGTTCGTGAGTCCGAACTGGTTTCAAATATACGCCTGAAAATCATTGGTAAAGCGGTAAAAGCAGGTGCAGCAGAGCTGGCACTTAACCCGCGGGCCCGCAGCGCGGTATTACGAATCGTAGAGAGAACGGTCTGATGCCTCGTCAATACTGGTTCGCGCTGTTGTTAATAATGGTTCTCAGCAGTGCGTTGACCGTGATTTATGTGAAGCACGAAAGTCGAGTATTGTTTGCAGATCTGCGTAAAGTGCAGAAGCAGCAGGATAATGAGGTTATTCAGTGGAGTCGTCTGCAGCTGCAAAATAGTACGCTGGCGACGCATAGTAATGTCGAATCGCAGGCGCGTAAGACTTTAAAAATGCGCTTGCCGGAAACCGTTCAACTGGTGCAATTACCATGAAAAAGACTGACACTCAGCCGGTCTTTTTTGCAGGACGCCATTATCTGTTGTTGTCGCTGCTGCTCGGTATGCTGGTGGCACTGATCGGGCGAGCGGCTTATCTGCAAATAGTAGAGAAAGAGTTTCTTGCCGATCAGGGCGTGCAGCGCCAGATAAGAACAATAGAAACACCGGCCTACCGCGGCGCGATTCTTGACCGCTTC
>JAOUJX010000064.1 GCA_029882955.1 Gammaproteobacteria bacterium | reverse complement strand
TTCAATCATCTTCTTCGTTAGTGATAGGCCAATCCCCGTACCTTCAATGTTCTTCCCTTCCGCACCCAATCGATTGAACGGAACAAACAGACCATCTTGCTTATCGAGGGGAATACCCGGTCCGGTATCGGCAATGGAAAGGCGCACCATTCCGTCGTCGGTCATACTCGAGGAAATCGTCACCACTCCGCCGACTCGATTATATTTAACTCCATTGCTCAAAAGGTTGAGGAGAACCTGATTCACCCTGGTCGCGTCTGCATAGACCCCGGGCAATTGGTCATAAGTCATTTTATCGATAACTTCTACGCCGTATTTCTTTCCCATAGCTCGCGTCATTACGATACTAGACTTAACGACATCGTGGAGTTCGACATTCTCCATGCTCAACGCTAACTCTCCGGTTTCTATCTTCGAGAGGTCCAAAACCTCGTTGATCAAGTGTAAAAGATGGTAACCGGCTTCTTTAATATGCGCGACGGCTCTACGATGTTTGTCCACCAGCGGGTGCTTTACATCGATTTCCAGGATCTGGCTGAAACCAATAATAGCGTTCAAAGGTGTACGAAGCTCATGGCTCATCGAAGATAGGAATTCAGATTTGGCCTGGTTGGCTGCGTTGGCTCTCTCTACGGCCTCGCCCAATTCCTTGTGAGCATCCAGCAAACGGCTATGGGCCTCTTTGAGTTGTGCCTCCGCCTTGGTACGCTCCACTCTTTCATCGTTCAGGGAAGTGAGAACATCGTCCAGTCGTCCCCCTGGATGTTGGTAGTGGCTACCGAGGCTATCCCAAGATTGAGAGAGAGAATCAATCATTTTCTTAACGCCCATATACAAGATCAGTATTTCATTTCCCTGGGGATTCAAACTTTTATCGATATCCGCACCAGGTAAAGCCATCTGAGTTTGTGGCTTGCTAATATCAAAGGAACTAAGCCAGGACGACATGGCTTGAAGGTGGCGAGTGATCAGTCTTTTGAATAACCACAACATGGCTAAGGCAACGGCAATTGACTTAATCAGATTGGCCAGTAGCACGATGATAATTTCGGTAAAGAGGTCACGATAAATTGGATCAAGACCAACGGTGAGGTTTAGGTAACCCACGGTATGTGATCTTCCCCGGTCAAGAACGCTTAAATCAAAATCGTAAACGAGGGTGCTGTCGGAAATGACCTGGCCTTCTTCCCAGTAGTTACCTATGTCGTCAGATAGAGTTACTTTTTCAATACCAGGAAAGGACAAAATTGATTTTAACTGGGTTGTAATCAGACTTTCATCCAGCAACCAGATGACTTTGGCTAAACTTCCTCCATAAACGCTATCTATCAGATTTATGTTAACATTGATGCGAGAGAATTCCCGATCGTGGGCCTGGAAAAACTGGTACACCGTAATGGAAAATGCCAGCAGAGTACTGAACAGAATAGACGCCGAAATCAATCTGATATCGACCCGACCCGGGGCTTTTCCACTCACTTGATAACGAATCCAGGACAGCATCTGTAATCACTGTCCGGATTTGTTGTTGGAAACGATATCTTTTATGGTTTTACTGTGAATTTTTTCAATATCCCCATTTTGGTGCATCTCCAGGAGAACTTCTGTTAGTTTTGGAGCCAGGGCGGCGTATTTATTATTGAGCATGTGATAAAGCGGAAGGTTAATGAATTCCTTTCCGATTACTTTGATGTCTGAATTTTTGAAATTGCTCAGAAGTTCAATCTCAGCGGACGTTAAAATGCCGACAGCAACGTCAATTCGTTTGTTCTCCAACATAGTAAAGAGCTGCTTGTAGCTGCTTGTTGCAACAGCATTCATCTGTGCTGTACCTTTTTCGGCAAATACTTCACCTCGCCTGATCCCGACGCGATATTCTTTCAGGTCGTCCCATGATTTACAGACACAATCCGATGAAATCGTCAGCGCCACGCCTTTTACCGTTGCAATGGGCGCGCCGTCAACCATCATCAGGTTTTTATAGTCGCTAAGCACTGAAGGCACACGTCCAACTTCCGCATCTGCCCGACCTAGATTTGCAAGAGTTAATGAACGTTTACTAGGGACTTGAATAAATTCAGTTCTAATACCCAGGCGCTTGTACGCCTCCGCGATGACAGCCGCTCCCAACATGTGAATAGTGTGATCGGAGGCCTGAGAAATTTTTATTTTTTGAGGAAAATCTGTTGCTAAGGCAGGTGCTCGTACAATTGAGAAAAATACTACAACCAAAACAAAAACAAGTAATGTGTTAGGGAACCTTGGCATCTATAACCTCAAAAAGATTAGATAAATACAATACAACGATAGCACATCGGGTAATGAATAAACATTTCGAGGTAACTTTGAAGTTTGTTATTGCCCAATGCGGCAATTGACGATTTTTAATTTTTCAGACCTTCTCCTGTTTGAGCATGATTGCCTCCAAAACATTTAACTCAGCTACTGGCTTCTTCATATTGTCGATGTAATCCCGGTAAATGGCCGCAGTTGGCCCAGACTAATGGAATGGTCACACTCGTAGTCGGCTTAATCTTTTGTAAAACACATCAAAGTATTGAGGGATGGATCATTGGCCTGTAATAGCCGCTGCTTTGAATCCCGAAATCCTGTTTTGACGACTTCATTCACCCAAAAATCGACGCCTTCAAACAATCGTAGTTCCTTGCGGTCTTCTTCCCAGCTAACACCCAGTCCGGCATTAAATACGGTATGAACCAGTGAGCAGAAAACGCGCATATTATCAGTACCTGCGTCATGGTCACGCAGGATGAATCGACCAGAGGGGCGTAAAATTCTGTGAATCGATGCTATATATGCGGATAACTTTTCTCGTGGACAATGATGCAATCCTATATAACAGGTTACCAAATCGAGACTTTCGTCTGCGATTATGGTTTGAGGAATGGGGTCGTAATCGTTAAGCGTGAAAAAATGTCCAATTTTTCGCAGTCTCCCGCGTTCCATTATTTCAGGTGGCGAATAATCAGGATGGGATTCATTACAGAGATAAACCTTGCCTTTAATGCCGAGAGATTTCACCAATTTCTGTACATAGCGTCCGGTCGATCCAATTTCCAGATATCCGTTGACCGGGGTGTTGGGATTTAAAATTTGAGCTGTCTGTCGCTGCATCTCTGATTTTTGTGTGGCTAACGCTGGCAGTGCATAGGTAAAATCAGAAAAACGAGTTTTAATATTGACTAGCTGTTTAGCGACGAACTGGTAAATATCACGATCCTTCTGATAGCTGTTACAGGCCTGAATAATTAGCTGATGAAACTTGTCTTCCGGGTAAAGATGGTAGATAACCTGCAAAAATCGATAAAAATCATCCCTGCTTTTTACGTCCGCGTATACCCTGAGAAATTCTGACGACTTATTTATTTTTCCAGAAATCAGAGGTTGATCGGTCGAAAGCCGATAGTATTTCTCCCACAGAATATTTCGAAATCTGTAATTGGGGTCGAGCTTATCTTTTAACTTAAATAGTTGCCGGGCTTTGGGGTAGGCTTTATGAAACTGGTCATAGCGAGCATGTGGTTGATATGGCAGGTAATAGGCTCCCTCGCAATTGATCGCGGCATCGATTAGTTCGCGCGTCCAAACTGCGACGTGTTCTCGTTCGTAGGATTCCGTACCCTGCTTGTAGTACAGCACAAACGCAAACACTTCCTGGCGTGCCCAGGCCAGTAGCGACCCTGGATCTGGATGCGCGTGCCGAATAGATATGTTGACTAAATTCACCTTATGCCGAAGCAGAATTTCAGTCATGGCCTCGGTGAATTCAACAAGCTTTTCGGTCGCGACAAAATACTCCTGAAGTACATAGGTTTTCCGGTCTCTGGAGAGTGGCTCAAGCTCAGCCACATCATAATCCGCTTCTTGATTACGCATGATGACTTTATCGCGCAAATAAAGTAATGGCTCGTAAATGTATTCGCGGCGTAAATGTCCAGTTGGTGTTTCGGTGATTGCCCATAACAGGTATTTTTCGAGCAGGAATAGTTTTCGCCCGGATTCTCTAACTTCACGATTAAGTGGCTTGTCGGTTTCCTGCCACGTCACAGCCCGCACCTTTGAAAATTTCGGCGGGATCATATCGGCATTGTGAAACACAGCCGATTCGTTTTCTCGGATATTTTCAGAAAAATAACGCAGGTATTTTTCTATCGGCATTTTCTGGTGTTGTCGCTCAATGCGTTTATTTTCTGCGAGGTCAAGCTCGGCAGATACGATTATTCCCAATGCGCCATAACCGCCGATGGCGGCATAAAAGAATTTCGAATTCTTTTTAGGAGATGCCTTGACTAACTCGCCATCGTGGAGGATTAGCTCTATCGATTTAACCGAAAGTATTAATGGGCCGAGGCCAACATATCGTCCATGACAGTTGACACTTAACGATCCACCCACGGTAAAGTTCGAATAGGTTTGCATAATTTTAATCGACAGGCCGTAATCATTTATATGATCCAGGATATCCTTCCAGCGGATTCCAGACTGGACATGTATGCTGCGTTTTTCACTGTCAAATTTTATGATTTGATTCATGCCACGCATGTCGATATGTAGCGTGCCCGGGCATGCGGTTTGCCCGCCCATACTAAAACGTCCGCCGCCGATCGAAATCGGTTTGTCAGTGTTTTTCAACATTTGTTGAAGCTGTTCAGTGCTACCAGGCGCATACACTTCATCGACCTGTACCGGGTAAAGTCCGGTTACGTCTTGTACAACTGTAGTACTGGTCGGGGCCCCGCTATTGTCGTAATTAATTTCATTTTTCGCTTCAATGATTAGCCGCATCCGCTTCAGTACTGGTAACTTATGTTTCGAAAACAGTTCTGCAGAGCCCGATTCAGCAACCACCGAGAACCCATAACGTTGATAAAATCGAATCGCGCCCTCGTTAATATGAGTAACATCGAGCTCCAGACTTCGGTAGCCCAGTTTTCTCGATTCGTCGACAATACGATCGAGCAAAATAGTGCCGTAGCCGCTCCCTCTGGAATTCGAGTCAACGGCGATATTGTTAATATAAAATGCACCTTCCGAGGGTGGCGGTACGTAGTTGGACAGCGCTTTATTCACTGTGCCCATCAGATAGGGCCACCGAGTAATCGAGGTCGACCTGAGCATGTTCAACGCCCCCGGAAATTCGGCATCCTGAAATTGTTTTCTACTATATCCGAGGACAACACCCACTATTTTGTCACCGTCTTTCATCACCGAGACATAACGATAACCAAATTGGCCTCTGGGACGACTTAACAGTTTTATTAATACCTTCTCGGCTATCGACCTGGACTGGAACATGAAATCCATTAATTCATGGACGCTCTCATAGATTAAAACTGATATTGCCCTGGCATAATCAGGGGAGCCCGGACTTAAACTGAGATTATTCTTTTTTAACTGCTTCAATTAATTTCCCTCTAGTTAGATAATAGCTGCATGATTGAGTATCTCAAAACGATAGCAGGTTATAGACCAGATGCTGGCCTACCAGTCGTAAAGAAAGTTATAAAATAATATCCCGTATCAAAAGCTGTACAGAATCCACGCCTCGAAATCGATTCAGATTGACTTCGTAATGAATACGGATTCGATCATAATCCTGGTTCAACACCGACGCTGGTTGAAAAAAACCAATGGCATCTACTACTGTTTGATCCGGGTTATCATCAGGCGAAAGCGTGAGTTTGATATGTTTTCCCGCCAAAACCCGCTGGCTAAGTACTTCGAAGTCCCCGACAAAACTGGGCATCGGGAAGCCCTGTCCCCAGGGGCTTAAATTCTGCAGTTCTGCGGCGAATTCCAGATTAAATAATTCGGCTACAAGCTCTCCGTCGTGTTCAATGTTGTCGGTAAAACACTCCGGGTCGGCAAATTCGTTGATAACCTGCTCAAAGCATGGTTTGAAATCTTCGAAACAGGCATCCTTCAGGCTTAGACCGGCGGCCATAGCATGCCCGCCGAATTTGAGTATTTTTCCGGGAATGCGCTTATCGACGATATCGAGCATATCGCGTAAATGGATGCCTGTAATAGATCGGCCCGAGCCCTTCAGACTGCCATCCTCGGCCTGCCCAAAAACGATGCTGGGTCGATGGAATTTTTCCTTCAGTTTCGAGGCGACAATGCCGACGATACCTTCGTGCCAGTCGGGTTGATAGAGTACGATGGCCTTTTGATTAGACAATTCCTGCTGATCCAGTTGTTTCAGAGCCTGCATCGCCTCATCGGCCATTTGCTGCTGGATATCCTTACGCAGCTGATTGATGTTGTCGAGCTCAGTGGCAAAAGAATTTGCGCTATTCGTGTCATTGGCTAGCAGGCATTGAACACCGATAGTCATATCGTCCAGACGTCCTGCAGCGTTAATTCTTGGTGCCAGTGCAAAGGCGATATCAGTACTGCTAAAATTATCCAGATCCTTGCCCGATATTTCTATCAGCGACCTGATACCCAGTGAGCAGGCACCCGCACGAATTCGCCTCAAACCTTCCTGAACCAGAATTCGATTGAGATAATCGAGCGGCACCAGATCTGCAACACTGCCAATCGCCACCAGATCAAGGCAGGCAGCCAGGTTAGGTTCCTGGCGCTGATCATTAAACCATCCCCGTTTTCTCAGCTCAGTTCGGAGCATTAACATCAGGTAGAAAGCGATGCCGACACCGGCGAGATTTCTGCCTTCGAGCGGCTCGCCCCAGGCATTTTGATTCACGATCACTGAAGCATCGGGTAATTCGCTGGCGGGTAAATGATGATCGGTGACGACGACTTCAATATTATGCTGACGTAACAACCTAATACCGTCGAAACTTGCAATACCGTTATCAACAGTGATAACGCAATCCGGTTTTGACTGAAGGATTCGCTCGGCAGCTGAAAGCGATAGCCCATAACCATCAAGAAAACGATCGGGCATGAGGTAATCGACCTTATCGTGACTCATCAGGTTTAATGCTCTGACGCATAGCGCGGTACTGGTTGCCCCATCGGCGTCGTAGTCACCGAATATCACCACCTGTTCTTCTGCTTGAATGCAGTTGGCAAGTAATTCAGCAGCTTCCGAAACATTCCGAATCGATACTGGTGACAGGATTTTACCCAGTTGGTAATCCATCTGATCCAGCGATGAAATCCCTCTGCTGGCTAAGACCCGGCTAATAACTGGATGCAAATCACCCCGCCCCTGTAATTCGCTCTCGCCATAGCTACGTTCAATAAACTGTTTCATATCAACTTAGCCAGTCGATCAGACCGGTGTTTTTTTTCCAGAATCGGAAACGTGAAGCACTGGATATCGACAGGTCATTTTCATGGCCCGCTCTCAGCCGCAAATGCACCTGACCGGACTTAATCCGGTTTAACAAGGGTTTAAACAGTTCTGATTCCAGCCTCAGCAGTATTTCAGACAAATCCTCAGCATCGGGTGACTTCAACGCATCTAAAAGTCTCAGATCCACAATGAGCGAGTCATCGTTTAAATCTGTATGGGCTAATACCGATACCGGGCTCTGCTCTATATTTGATTTTTCCGCGTAGGCTTTCAAAGTCAGTTCATCGCAATACCAGTGCTTCTGCGTCGATTGTGGTTGAATAAATTCACCTGCGCCCCAGCACCAGAGGCTGTTAATCGGTAAAAGACCGTTCAGTAAACGTTTTTGATTTACCTCATGCGAATGCAAAAACATTTGCATTTCATTCATCAATTGATACCACGGCAAGGCGGTGCGTGACTGCTCTATATACTGGTCGACCTTGCGCCCGACTATGGATAAATAATGCGGATAATGCGAGGGTGGCTGGCACTCCCTGAGGCGCATAAACCAAAGCCCGTCGTCTATTTTAGTTAAATCACAATCCGGCTTAAATAGGTCACCTAAATCATTGATTAATATATCTATATGGTCAAATTCTTCTGCCGTCTCATGCAACGGTATAACGAAAGCATTACGCATGTCAGGCTTTAAGTGGACTGCCCGACAAAGCAGATGATTACCTTGTCCAGCGTCTTTTTCTCCGGCAAAGGCGCTGGCAAAAGGCAAGATCTGAAAACCATCCAGGCCGAGGCAATCGGCGAGTATGGAATCCATCTCAAACAGGTTGTTAGACTGCTGATGGCCAAACCTGAGTAAATGGTTTAACGACGGCAATTGCCTGCTAACAATATCAGGATCTATTTCAGCAGAAGGCAGATTAAACAATCCCGGTAGTACCAGATCGACCCGGCTTGCCACTCGCATCAGTCCTGTAAACTGGTGGTCAGTAATTCCTGTAGATCATTCGACAATTGACCCGTTTCTACCATACGTTCAATTTGCTTTTTCATTAACTCGCCCTGTACGGGAATTAGCTTTCTCCAATGCACGAAAGCGTTCGCCATTCTCGCCGCAACCTGCGGGTTAATAGCATCGAGTTCAATAATTCGATCAGCAACAAACTCATAACCGGCACCATCGGCCTGGTGGAATGCGCTCGAATTACCGATTAAGGCACCCAGCAAAGATCGAGCTCTATTCGGGTTACTAATACTGTAGGCCTCATGCTGGAATAGCGGGATAATTGATTGAAGCGAATTATCGGCATAAGAAGCACCCTGCGCGCTAAACCATTTATCAATCACCAACGCAGTATCCCGCCACTGTTGGTAAAATCCTTCAACGATCTGATCACGAATATCGATAGGATAATGAACCACCGGCAACAAGCAGGCGATCTGATCAGTCATGTTATCTGCCGATTCGTATTGATTCAGGCAAAGTTCAAAATACTCCGATTTCTCCAGCATGAGCAAATAGGACAGGCAGGTATTCTTCAAGCGTCGTTTGGCCATTTCTGCGGGAGTAATTTGGTAGTCACCGGCCTGACTTAAAGACTGATAATGGCCTGACAATAGAGATTCATGCTCCTGGGCTATCGCCTTTTTTACCGACTCTCTTACTCTTCGCACTTTATGCACATCGACAGATTCGAGCATTTCGCCAAGGTATTTCTCACCGGGTAACACCAGCATTTCCGCTACCAGAGCAAGGTCGACCAGAGAACTCTCCAGCAACCTGCCGTAGGCATTAATCAACCCCTGACACTGGTTTGTCCAGCTCTCGGGTTCAGAGCCAATCATATTTAACATCACCCGCAAGGCGTACTGTTGACTGGCCTCCCATTGATTAAACGGATCGGTATCACAGGACATCAGTAACGCCAGTTCATTATCATCCAGATCGGTAGTCAGTTTGACGGGTGCCGAAAATCCACGAAAGGCCGATACTAAAGGACTCGCCTCGATATGTTCAAACACCAGTGATTGTTCGGTCGCCTTAATATCGACTGTCCATTCGAGGTTATTATCTTTATCCAACGGAATCCCTTTGCCCTCTTGGTCGAACAGAGAAATCCGCATTGGCATATGAAAGGCCTGGTTATTTTTATCTTTGGTAAACCCGGCATCCTGTCGAATAATCAGCTCCAGTCGTTTGCCTGCTTCGTCATACTGTCTTTCAATATTAATTTCCGGAGTACCTGACTGCTCGTACCAAAGCTGGAACTGACTTAAATCGATACCGGAAGCATCCTGCATGGCCGAACGGAAATCATCGGTAGTCACAGCCTGACCATCGTGGCGTTGAAAATATAAATCCATGCCTTTACGAAAATTATCTTTACCCAGTAGTGTATGCATCATGCGCACGACTTCGGCACCCTTGTTGTACACGGTTGCAGTGTAGAAATTATTGATTTCCTGATACGAAGCCGGTCGTACCGGATGAGCCATAGGCCCGGCATCTTCCGGGAACTGGTGATTGCGTAGTATGCGAACATCGGTAATGCGTTGAATCGCACGCGATGCCATGTCCGAGCTAAATTCCTGATCACGAAAAACCGTCAAACCCTCTTTTAAGCTCAGCTGAAACCAGTCGCGGCAGGTGACCCTATTCCCCGTCCAGTTGTGGAAGTACTCATGCCCGATTACCGCTTCGATACCCAGAAAGTCATCGTCTGTGGCGGTTTGCGCATTCGCCAGCACGTACTTGGTATTGAAGACGTTAAGCCCCTTGTTTTCCATCGCCCCCATATTAAAGTCATCAACCGCAACCACCATGTACAGGTCGAGATCGTATTCGAGGCCATAAACCTCCTCGTCCCAACGCATGGCTTTTTGCAACGAAGTCATCGCATGGCCGCATTTTGACTGGTTATGATGTTCGGTATAAATCCGTAAATCGACTGTTCTACCTGAGACTGTCGTAAATTCACCTTCGATACAGGCCAGGTCGCCCGCCACCAGGGCGAATAAATAGCCAGGCTTGGGGTAAGGGTCATGCCATTCGACCCAATGTTCGTTACCCTGGTCACCAGACTCGACGAGATTACCGTTCGACAGCAATATCGGATAACGCTGTTTATGGCCTGTAATCCGCGTACTGAAAACTGACATGACGTCGGGGCGGTCGATGTAATAGGTGATATACCGGAACCCCTCGGCTTCGCACTGTGTACAGAAGTTGCCATTCGACAGGTAAAGTCCTTCCAGCCTTGTATTACTGGCCGGGCTTATCTCTACTTCGCAGGCTAATTCGAATTCGTCAGGAACATTCTGGATAATCAATTGTTCGCTGGTTTTTTCGTAGTCACTGGCTGTCAAATCCTTACCGTCGATGCTGACCGACAATAATGTGAGTTCAACCCCATCGAGATGTAATGCTGCCCCGGCGCTACCCTGACGCTTTATAGTCAACAGGCTTCTAACACGAGTCCCCTGCTCCTTGAGCTCAAACTCCAGTCGAGTCTCAATAATCGTGAATTCGGGAATCTTATATTCACTCAGATATTTACGCTGATGCTGGTCAGTCTTCATCTAATCGACTCTCTAAAAAAGTAGTCGCAGTTTAACCCAAAGCCGCGGTCCTCAGAACAACGATTTTGCGCTTTTAATGGTTCCCGCTGGGGGCTAATTCCGTTATGATTCGCAACAATTTTTTGAACCCTCTGGAGAACCCCGAAAATGGCCGTTGAAAGAACAATTTCTATCATCAAACCCGACGCAGTAGCAAAGAACGTGATTGGCGAAATTTATAGCCGCTTTGAAAAAGCTGGCCTGCAAATCGTTGCAGCACGTATGGAGCACTTAAGCGCCGAAAAAGCCGGTGAATTCTACGCCGTACACAAAGAACGTCCTTTTTACGGCGAACTGGTGGCCTTCATGACATCCGGGCCGGTGATGATCCAGGTACTCGAAGGCGAAGATGCTATCGCTAAAAACCGGGAAGTGATGGGTGCTACTAATCCTGCCGAAGCCGCACCCGGCACTATTCGCGCCGATTTTGCAGAAACTCTCGATGAAAACGCAGTACACGGTTCTGATGGACCGGATACCGCTAAAGCTGAAATCGAGTTCTTTTTCGGCGCTGACGGCGTTTGCCCAAGAACTCGTTAATTAACTTCTGATCGGTTGGAGGCGGTATTTTTTTGCGCCTCCCACCAATCGGGCAAATCCGCTATCGAGTCCAGTAATCCGTCAGGCTTTATGCTCGAAGCCAGATCCCGTTCTCGAAACTTCCCCGTTTTTACCAGCAAAGCCTGTATTCCCGCTCTTTGAGCGCCTTCGACATCACCAGCAATATCGTCCCCTATCATGGTCACCCTGTGCGCCGGATAACCTAGCAAAGCCAACGCCGACTGATAAAAACTCGTCGACGGTTTACCCATCACTTCGGCCTGACAATCGGCAGCGTATTCCAGGGCCTTAATAAAGGGTGCAACGTCGAGACTTAATCCACCTCCGGATTGCCAGTAACGAGTCATCCCCAGAGCGACCAATACAGGCTGAGGGTCTTGCATCAACAGACGAAACGCTCGATTAAGCGTTTGGTAGTCCCATGCTTCGCCGAGGTCACCTACCACGACTGCGTCGACAGGTCCTTCAGACTCAGCGGGTAAAATATCTAGAGCAGAAAAATCGGTACTGGCTTCGACTTTAACAAACAGGGCCGCCGATCTGATCGCCTTTTGCTGCAACCACTCCGAGGTCGCTACGATCGGTGTAATAATCCGATCTATCTCAGTATCGAAACCAATCTGCTGAAATTTCTCAAGCAGCGCCAAACGTGACTTTGACGAAGTATTGGTGATAAACAGATGCTCGATATGCTGTGCTTCAATCCAGTGCAGTGTATCGACTGCTCCAGGTATCATCTTGTTTTCCTGGTACAGCACACCATCCAGGTCAATCAATAAAGCTCGGTCCGGGCTCGTCATTAGAGTATTCCGCTAGTCGATCTTTCAGAAAAGTATATTGATCACGAACATTAATTACCACTCGATGGTCGAGCGTCAGATAATGAAAATCCTCATCATGACTGGAGAAGCCCGTCGCAGGATGGCTCTCGTCTATCCATGGCGGACAGAAAATAGAGTCTCCGTAATCTTTTCCTGCCCGATTCAGGCTCAGCAGGTAAAGCTGATTCTCCAGTGCACGAGTAGTCGCAAACGCATGCCAGCTAAAAAACGATTCATCACGAAAATAAGCGCCGCAATGGAGAATACAATCGACATCGTGATCGAGCGCCAGCGTCCGGCTTAACTCGGGAATGCGGATGTCGTAGCAGATGATTGGAGCGAAACGAAATCCGGCTACCTCGAATATAGTTAAAGCATTACCACGCTGAAAGTACTCCTTCTCCATCGAAGCACCGTATTGGCAAATATGCAGCTTGTCGTAACAACCCAGTAATTCACCGCTTTGATCAAGCACTATTTGTGAAATAACAAAGTGGTCACCTACCTTCCTTGGCATGCCAAAGACCACGGCTACACTGAATTTAACCGCCATTTCGCGCATTAATTCGACGCTTTGTCCATCGAGGGTTTCAGCTAGAAAGCCAAGCTGGTCAAAGGACGGTCGAGAGTATTCAATGGTACTCAATTCGGGTAATACTACGAGATCGGCATCTTGCTGTAACAGCTTTGCCGAAATCTTTTCGACTAGATTGGTCACATGCTTTTGTCTATCTTCTGCTGTGCGGGTAACGGGGACAGCAATCTGGCAGGCGAGTAGTTTGCATTCACTCATGGACTTCTCGAATCATAACATCGGTGGCAACCGCTCTCTATTGGCCCGTAACAACTGCGTAGCCGAGCCCTGGAGAATCTTTACCCGTACATCGGAGACGACCAGATGATAGTTCATGGCAAAAACAAATTTTGATAGATTCGTTTCATGTTATGTCAATCGTGCGACATTATAGGGATTGAGCAGGGTGATTCATATCCTTCGATGAACTCTCCATCAGTTGCATGGACAAAATCGACAACAAACAATATCCCAGAAAATAATAAAACCCGACTCCAAATTCAGCGTAAAAGGTAAATAGCCTTTCAGTTTGCTGAGTGGCATTGGCGGCCAGATAAGCCACAATAATTCCAACCACATAAACATCGGCCATCGACCACTTGCTTATCAAGCGGGTGATAGCGTCGCATTGCTGGCCAAATCGATTCTGAGCGATTGTTGCGATTATCATCAAAACCGACTTGCTCAGTGGAACAACAATACTGAATAGAGCGATCAAAAAGGCAACCAGGTACTCTCTGGCGTCGTATAACTCCTGCACTGTTCCTACAATACTTCGAGTTTTATCATATGCCGGTATATCACCATGTATATCGAGCTGCTCGACCATCTGCTCAATTAGCGATGCCATAAATTGAGGTACATCTGGACTTTCGGCCAGGGTTTGCATACCCAGGTCTGCCAGTTCGGCTTTATCGACTGTGCCTGTTAACGTCATGATCGGTTGCGTCACACCGGGGATGAGCAATCCGAGTGCGATTAGCATTAATATTGGACCGAGTGTTTTTTTCATATTGTTTACGAATGTTTTGTGCTGCCAGGTTACCGGAGTACAGCAGGGTATTTCGGAAAAGTTTTAGACGTTAAAAAGAACAGG
>JAOUJX010000399.1 GCA_029882955.1 Gammaproteobacteria bacterium | reverse complement strand
GTGGCTTTGATATGATAGCGGCAATTGAAAGCTGGCCGACTCTCTCTATTAAAGTGACGAAATCAGTCGAGCCGAAACGATCAGCTACAGTTACAATGAGCGTTCAGTAAAAAACCGGATTAGAAACATGAACAATAATGACGTCTTGCGGCGCATTCGCTATATCTTTGATTTTGGCGACGACAAAATGATTGAGCTATTTGCCCTGGCTGAGTGCGAAGTCACCCGCGAGCAGGTTAGCAACTGGTTGAAAAAAGAAGAGCAGGACGATTATGAGGAAATCAACGATTTACAGTTGGCGACTTTTTTAAATGGTTTAATCAATCACCGACGCGGCAAAAAAGAGGGGGCGCAACCCACCCCGGAAGCAAGGTTAACGAATAACATCATTTTACGGAAATTGAAAATCGCGTTAGATTTTAAAGACGACGATATCCTCGATATAATGAAACTGGTCGATTTACGCCTGAGTCGCCACGAACTCAGCGCATTTTTTCGAAAAGCAGGGCACAAACACTACCGCGAATGCAAAGATCAGATTTTACGAAATTTCATGAAAGGTCTGCAGCTGAAATACAGGGGTGAATGAATGAAACGTTTAATACAGAGACTCGACGCTGGCGATACGGTGCTTTCGGGGTGGTGTGGCATTACCGATCCGCGCTATCTGGAGGCCATTGCCGAGTACGATTTCGATGCCATCGTGCTGGATATGCAACACGGCTTCTTCGACGAAACTACGGTACAAAATGCAATCGCCACGCTGGTTGCGCGCGGTAAGGCGCCTTTGGTACGTATTCCCCTGGCGCGTTGGGACACAGCTGCGAGAGTTCTTGATTTTGGTGCGCTCGCGGTGATCGCGCCGATGATCAACACGGCCGAGGACGCCCGGTCTTTTGTTTCCGCAACTCGTTTTGTTCCCGTCGGAGAGCGCTCCTTTGGGCCGAGGCATGCGGCTTCGCTTTATGGCCTGGAGACTAATGAATACCTTCAGGAATTTGATCAATGTTCGCTTGCACTGGCAATGATCGAGACGCGCGAAGCCTATGAAAATCTGGATGAAATCATTGCCGTTGACGGTATCGGCGGTGTGTTGATCGGCCCCGGCGATCTTTCAATATCGTTTCGCCAGAATCCGATTCCCGATGCCTATGGTGTCGATACCATCGACGCGGTTAAAGACATAGTCGTGCGCTGTAAACAGGCGGGTAAAAAGATAGCGGCCTTTTCATTCGACCCTGAAGCCGCCAATATGCTGCATGGTTTAGGCGTCGATATTATTACAGTAGGGCTTGACGCCTCGTATATTGCCGATGGCGTGAAGTCCCATATTGCTGAGTTGAATTTTCGCTGATGTTAGACCCGCAGACTCAAGTTTAAATGTAGTCCCGCCAGTTCTTCGGCGGGAATATCTAGAGAATTTTTGTCATTGGTAGCATTGAACACCTGGAATCCTAACCCGTCTTTGGCAAGGCATAGATCGACAATCTGAGCCAGATGGGTAGCCTGATTCTGTATCCGCTCCAGGATTAAAAGCGATAACAAAAAATGGCGCTGGTATGTTAGTAAGATCGGCAATATAATTGTTTGCAACAAACAAATATATCGGATTCTACAGACTAAATGGAACCTCAACCCCTGGCCGCTCCTGGCAAATCAATCCGCAAATCACATGCGGAGCGCACCGAGCTGTCGGACTCGCTGATGCTTGATGCCTGTATTGACCTGATTGTCGAACAGGGTACCGAGAAAACCACGCTGAAGGCCGTTGGCGAGCTTGCTGGTTATAGTCGGGGTCTGGCGGGGGCCAGGTTTAAATCGAAATCAGGCTTATTCAGCTTTGTCATTAAACGAGTCGCCGAATACTGGCGCGACGAAATGGAGAAATTAACTACCGGCAAGATCGGTTACCCGGCAATTTGTGCCGCGATTGATGCGCATTATCGGTTTTGCCAGAAAACTCCCAGATCTTTCAAGGCTTTCTATATTCTCTGGTTTGAATCTATCGGGTTCGAAAGTGAAATTCGTGAGGTTGTAGTGGCTATCCATCAACGTCGGTTGAGTGATGTCAGTCACTGGATAAAGCAGGGAATAGAAGCTGGTGAGCTGGCAATCGATATTGATGCCGAAGCA
Organism: Gammaproteobacteria bacterium; assembly: GCA_029882955.1. Lineage (GTDB taxonomy): Bacteria > Pseudomonadota > Gammaproteobacteria. The sequence goes on along the minus strand of JAOUJX010000399.1, from coordinate 1,416 downwards.
GTGGCGAGACATTTCCTCACCTCGATGTTCGGCATTGTTTATCAGTGGCTTATCGATCCGCAGCAGGAACGGGAAATTCGAAAACTACACGATCAATTAAAACAGACCATGCGTTTATTATTACCGGCGGTAACTCCGCCGATTGGAAATTAAATATGACTAATCAAACCTTCTCCAGTAGCCGTGAACGGGCAGCTGCATTCATTGAGTTGACCAGAAGTCGACGTTCGATTCGTGGCTTCCTGCCGCAGCCGCTCGATCAGGAGACTCTACAGTCGATTTTTGAAACTGCCAATTACGCACCTTCAAACTGTAACACCCAGCCCTGGCATAGCTATGTGGCCTCGGGCGCCTTGCGCGACCGACTTAGCGAACAATTGATCGCGACTATAGGGCAGGGAGAGCATGTGCTCGATTATCCCTACGAGGCGAAGTACTTCGACGAATACCGCAAACGCCAGCTGGATGTCGGTATTTTGCTGTACCAGGCGCTGGGTGTTACTCGAGAAGATAAAGAAGGCAAGAAACGCGCCTGGTTGCGCAATCTGGAATTCTTCGATGCACCGCATGTCGTCTTTATCTTCATGCCGGACTGGTGTGAAATTAGAGAGGCTATCGATGTCGGCATGTACGCACAAAACCTGATGCTGTCGATTGCAGCGCATGGCGCAGCCAGTTGCCCCCAAACCATACTGGGTTATAACTCCGATGTGGTTCGAGAGGCCTTTGGCATAGACTCGAATATGAAGTTGTTGTTTGGTATTTCCTTCGGGCTTGAGGATGAATCTCTGCCCGAGAATCAGATCGTGCCGGACCGTGCAGCGCTATCTGAAAACACTCATTTCCACCAGTAATCATCATCAATAAGGGAAGGAAAATATTATGTCTGAGTATCAAGCCCCGTTAAAAGATATGCAGTTTGTGTTGAATGAGTTGGCTAATCTGTCTCAGATTAATGCGTTGCCAGTTTTTGAAGATGCTACGCCAGACCTGGTTGAAGCCGTGCTCGAACAGGCCGGAGTGCTTGCCAGTGAGGTTTTTTCGCCCCTGAATCAGCCCGGTGACGAACACGGTACTTTCATCGAAAACGATGTCGTTGTCAGTCCGCCGGGTTTCGCCGAAGCTTACCGGCAATTCGTCGACAACGGCTGGCAGGGCATCGGCAAACCCGGGGAGTTTGGGGGGCAGGGCCTGCCGTATCTGGTGCACTCAGCGGTCTCGGAAATGTGGAACTCGTCTAATCTATCGTTAGCGCTTTGTCCGTTATTAACCTCGGGGGCCATAGAAGCGATTCATATTCATGCCACCGACGAGTTGAAGCAGCAGTATTTAGCAAAAATGGTGAGTGGCGAATGGTCGGGAACTATGAACCTGACTGAGCCACAGGCCGGTACCGATCTTGCTGCAATACGGACT
>JAOUJX010000400.1 GCA_029882955.1 Gammaproteobacteria bacterium | reverse complement strand
TTGCAGGGCTTATCCGGCATTGCTCTTCCATTCCTCTGGTTTGCCGTATTCAGAAACTTCAGCGCAGCACTCTCGCAAACCGTCGCGGTCATGTTGATAACTTTCGCCGCAGTGATTCTGAACTATATTTTAACCCTATGGCTGGTTCACGGCGGCTGGGGGCTTGACCCGCTGGGTCTGTTCGGTGCAGGTCTCGCCACGTCGATCACCAGCTGGCTGATGTTCATCGCGCTCACATTACATGTTTATATTAAACCTGCGCTGCGCGGCTACGGTGTATTCAAGGGTCGCTGGAAATTTAATCCCGAAATTTTCAAAGAAATATTCAAACTCGGCATTCCGGTGGCCGCCTTAACATTAATGGAAGCCGGCTTATTCATCGCCACTTCGATTCTCTCGGGCGTTATCGGTGCAAAAACTCTGGCGGCCTATCAGGTGGTCATGTCCTGGGTAGGCATCCCGTTTGTTATCTCTTTTGGCTTCGCCGAAGCCACGATGGTGCGCGTCGCTTTCGCCGCCGGGCGACAACATCAACAGGCGGTCCGACGGGCCGGTTTGCTGGGCATGGCTATTGTGGTCGGCCTGACCCTGCTGCTGGTACTGGTTCCATTACTACTATCAGAGACAATTATTCAAATATTCATCAACCTCGATGATCCCGGTTACCCCGACGTCTCTACACTTGCTGCACAGCTATTGATCATCGCTGCTATATTTCAGGTCTTCGATGGGTTACAGGCAACTGCCGCCAGGGCCTTGAGAGGGCTAAAAGACAATATCGCACCATTATGGATCGCTGGATTCGGCTACTGGATATTGGGTATTGGTGGCGGCTCGCTGCTCGCTTTCAAATATAACCTGGGTGGTGTCGGCCTCTGGTGGGGACTTGCTGCGGGATTGTTTGTCACCTCGACTCTACTTTTCTGGCGCTTCCATCGGTTTACTTCAAGACCCGTTCAGGTCGGCGCTCCGCGGTAGAAATGCCATAAGAACAAACTACCGGCGCTACGCCAGGGAGCCCAATGCTCGATCGCCTGACGCGCCTGTTTTTCACTCGGGCGAGCATCCAGACCTTTGAGTCTTTGAATCGCGACCTGAAGCGCCAGATCGTTAGCCGGGAAAATATCGCTACGCTGTAGTGAAAACATCAGATAAATTTCCGCGCTCCAGATGCCGAAGCCGCGTATCGCGGTAATCGACTGTATTGCCTCCCTGTCATCCATATCGGCCAGCGCCTCAACGTCCAGCGAGCCATCCACAATCGCCCGCGCCAGCCCCTGTGCGTACTCGACTTTTCTGCCTGACAACCCTGCCTCGCGCAACTCCCTGGTCGATAAAGCCAGCAACGAGCTGGCTTGCATGTCCGGCAGCAGCAGATACAGACGCTGCATAATAGACTTCGCAGCTTCGGTAGATATCTGCTGACCAACAATGGTCGACAGAAAAGTTTCAAAACCCTCGGGGCGAATTCGCGGTTGGGGATAACCAACTATTGGCAATGCCGCTTTAACATGTGTATCGATGGCTGCAATATGATCAATATCGGTGATTAATTTGTCCTGATCCAAAACCGTCAATACCTTTTCGCCCCATCACCAATTTAATCAGAAGTTATAACCCTTTTCTTCGTGAGAAACCAGATCGAGACCCTCCCGTGTTACCCACAATTAGTAGACACCTCGTTGGTGCGTATTTCAGATTCCAGGCACCCAACGAACCTCACTTTCAAACGACCCATCAGCATTTAAGTCAACAATTCGATAACCATGCCGCGAGGTATCCGCTTCGTGAAAGTGCCAGAATTCCTCATTAGATTTAATGGCTTCAATTTGATTATGAGTAACCTGCACCATCGTCGAAGGGGTGGTCATGATTCGTAGATCGCCATGGGTTTGATCTACCTGGTTATGCGTATGCCCGGCAATCAGGCCCTTAACCCGATTAAAGTTTTTTATTTTTGATAAAAAGGCATCCGCATTTTTCACCTGGCAGGACGGTGAGGCGCAAAGCCGTAGTGGGGTGTGATGCATGGCCAGCAAAACAGGACGACCATCCTCTTCGCTCAGTTGCTGATCCAGCCAGTCGAATTCTTCATCACTAATAAAACCAAAACTGGAGCCCGGTAATTTCGAATCGACCAGCAATAGCTTCCAGTTTTCGCAATCGACCCGTCGCTGAAAAACAATATTTTCGCCAGGCAATTCTTCATGCATCACTTCGGTCTCATCGTGATTACCTGCCATCACATAAACCGCACAGGGTAATTCCAGCAATAACCGTCTTAATCGCCGATAAGCCTCGGTACTACCATCGTCGGCCAGATCCCCGCTGGCTATGACTAAACCGGGCGCGGGCGATAACGACTTTATATCGTCGATCACTCTGCTCAGGGATTGATGCGGATTAACGCCGCTCAAACTGGCGTTGTCATCGGCTAAAATATGCAAATCGGTGATTTGCACCAGGCGGACTGAATCCATCTACGCTTACTCAATTCTGGGTTTGATCAATATCGGAGCGTAAGTTACCACAAACAGCAAAAAAGCCATCACCCAAAGTAATTGCGATAGACCGATCCAGCTGGTGTAATTGGTCATATCAAATAAAGGCAGTATTACGCGCACTACCGCACCCGCGAGCAATAATCCGAAGGCATAGCCAATTATTTTTGGCGGGTCACTCACCTTGCGACCGGTATGCCCCAGAGAGACACGCGACATCATACCGATGGTGATCAAACCGATCCCTCCATAGGCAAAGGCGTGTATTGCCAGATAGGGCGACAGCGCCAGCCAGTAACTCGCTGCAAACAGTAAAAAACCCAGCGTGATAAACCAGAAGCTCAGATAAATGCTCCACAACAAACTCTTCTTCCAGATACCCGGCGTATACCAGCCAGCCAGCCTGATACCATTGACCACAAATAACACCAGTGCCAGCCAGGCACTTGTTAACGAATGACGCAGAAACACTTCCGAGACAAAAAAACCGAGGAAAAATATTAAACCGGGAATGTCCAGCCACAGCGAATTAAACAGCGATACTCGATAATCGACACCATTTTCGATAAAAAACGGAATAACGCGCCTGCCCATAGTAAGAACCAGGCCAATCACCAGGTAAAGGCCGCCGTATATCCCCCAGAAAACGCCATTGTCCAGCAGGCCGAACACCCCCAGATAAAACGCCCCATTGAACATCAGGATTAACATCAGCTTGGTGACGACCGCCAATTGCTTCCACTGCTTCTTAACAATGATCGGACGCGTCACAGCGACTATCAATATCAGCCCAAACAGCGAATCCAGTAGAGCAGCAACCCACATGGCCTCAGCAGCAAAGACGAAGCTAAAACGCACTGCAAGCCACAAACCAAACAGTAGCGCCAACAACCGACTGTTAATCGTCTTCATCCCTGTCCAGTTATTGACTGCGGTGAGTAGAAAGCCCGCGATTACGGCTACCCCATAACCATAAATCATCTCGTGAGCATGCCATTGGAAACTGCTGATTGACTGCATCGGAATCGACAGACCAGACAGGTATATC
>JAOUJX010000398.1 GCA_029882955.1 Gammaproteobacteria bacterium | reverse complement strand
CGCAGACGAATCGACTGCATGGAAAGCACCATCAACCAGCGTAATTTTCACATCCAGCAACGGGAACCCGGCCAACACACCTTCACCCATACAACTGGCAAAACCTTTATCAATCGCCGGCCAGAATTCACGCGGCACGTTACCACCAGTAACCGTTGATTCAAACTGGTAACCGCTGCCGGTTTCACCGGGCTCAATGACATAGTCGATCTTACCGAACTGACCCGAACCACCAGTCTGCTTCTTGTGCGTATAGCTGTCTTCGATACGCTGAGTGATCGTCTCACGATAAGCCACCTGCGGCTTACCGACCTCAACGTCCACCATGTGCGTACGACGCAGGATGTCAACCTTGATATCGAGGTGTAATTCACCCATACCTTTAATGATAGTCTCACCACTTTCCTCGTCGGTTTCGACGTAGAACGATGGATCCTCTTTGATCATTTTACCGAGCGCGATACCCATTTTCTCAGAAGCACTCTGGTCTTTAGGCTTGATCGAAACCGAGATAACCGGATCAGGGAAAACCATCGGCTCCAATGTCGCAGGCTGCTTGGGATCACAAAGCGTGTGACCGGTTTGCACGTTTTTCAAACCAACCAGCGCGACAATATCACCCGCTTCAGCGGAATCGAGCTCGATACGATCATCGGCGTGCATTTCAACGATACGACCGATACGCTCGGTTTTACCGGTAAATGTATTTAACACAGTGTCGCCCTTTGACAGTTTACCGGAATATATCCGCGTAAAGGTCAAAGCACCGAAACGGTCGTCCATAATTTTGAACGCCAGCGCGCGCAATGGCTTGTCAACACTAACCGTGGCTACTTCACCGGTTTCATTACCTTCGAGATCAACCTCAGGTTGAGGCGTTACTTCGGTTGGATTCGGCAGATAATCAACAACCGCGTTCAGAACCAGCTGGATACCTTTGTTTTTGAAGGCAGAACCACAGTATGTCGGGAAGAAATCCAGCGCGATCGTACCCTTGCGGATACAACGCATAATATCCTCAATCGCGGGCTCTTCACCCTCGAGATAACCCTCGAGCAATTCATCATCCTGCTCCAGCGCAGTCTCGATGAGTTTCTCGCGATATTCCTCCACCTTGTCGGCCAGGTCAGCAGGCGGATCCAGAACCTCATATTTGGTAGGGTCACCAGAATCGTCCCAGACCCAGGCTTTGCGCGTAAGCAAATCAACCACACCACTAAACTGGTCTTCGGTGCCGATTGGCAGCGTCATAACCAGAGGGTTAGCGCCAAGCACGTCCTCAACCTGCTTAACGACACGATAGAAATCAGCACCCAGGCGGTCTAGCTTGTTGACAAAGATAACACGCGCAACTTCGGATTCGTTAGCATAACGCCAGTTGGTTTCAGACTGCGGCTCTACACCACCCGAACCACAAAATACACCGACACCACCATCGAGAACTTTCAAAGAACGATAAACCTCGATTGTGAAGTCAACGTGTCCCGGGGTATCGATAATATTAAGACGATGCTTATTCCACTCACAACTGGTGGCTGCAGACTGGATAGTGATACCACGCTCCTGCTCCTGATCCATGAAGTCGGTCGTCGCCGCACCATCGTGCACTTCGCCAATTTTATGAATTTTACCGGTAAGTTTCAGAATACGCTCTGTGGTCGTGGTTTTACCGGCATCAACATGGGCAAATATGCCGATATTCCGATAATTATTCAGGTCAGCCATGGTGGTTTCCAATTAAATAAGTGTTAAAAAATCTGTCTACGCCTGCTACCCGGCAGCTCGCTGCCGGCTAAATCCAATAAAAATACGCCGTCTTTCAACCAAAAAGGCGTCAAAAATAACTGCAAACTATTGATTTACAAAGAATTTTTAAGATCCGGATTTCTACCGGCGCATATTCTAACACACAATTAGAAAACTGGAACGACTGATTTATTGGTTTTTAAAATCAGGCTTACGCTTCTCTGCGAAAGCGGTCATACCCTCTTTCTGATCATCCAGCGCAAAGCTGGCCTTGAACTGCGCTCTTTCCGCTTTAAGCCCCTGCTCTAGCGGCGTTTCCAGTGATGTATTCACCAGCTCTTTGAGCATCGTGACGACCGGTCGCGAATATCCGGCAATTTGTGCGGCGGCGTCAAGCGCGACCTGTAAATAATTTTCAATCGACTCGACTCGTGATACCAGGCCACTACGCTCGGCTTCGGCAGCATCCATCATTCGGCCGGTCAAACACATGTCCATCGCCTTTGATTTGCCGACCAGGCGAGTCAGGCGCTGCGAACCACCGATACCGGGCACCGTACCAATAGTAATTTCAGGCTGACCGAATTTTGCATTCTCAGCGGCAATTATAAAATCACACATCATCGCCACCTCGCAACCGCCACCCAGAGCATAGCCGGCCACCGCTGCAATCACCGGTTTTCGGCATTGCGCAATTCGGTCGCAGTGTTTGGTTAAACCGGAATCGGCCAGCATATCGGCATAGGTCTTATCTTTCATTTCGACGATATCGGCACCAGCAGCAAAGGCCCTGTCATTACCAGTGATGACAATCGCAGCAACGCTATTATCTGACTCCAGTTCGTCAATGGCATCAGCAAGCTCATTAAACAGCGCCTCGCAAAGAGCGTTCATTACTTCGGGCCGATTAAGCGTGATAAGGCCTACTGATTGTTTTCGCTCTAGCAGAATAGTTTCATAGCTCATGAGAGATTCCTTTTTTACAAATATTTAAAAATTATCAACATCGATGCTCATAATACTGCCAGCACCGGTTTTAATCATGGTTTGCAAACCTTCGCTACGCGGCAATATCTGCTCGGCAAAGTAAACGGCAGTTTTAATTTTATTTTGATAGAAAATATCGTCGCTACCGGCATCGATCTGTTGTTGCGCGGCAATCGCCGAACGAGCCATCAACCAACCGCAGGCCACGTTACCAGCCAGCATTTGATAATTAACGCCGATGGCTCCTGCGAGATTTGGATCGTTGCTTAGATTGGCCAAATACCATTCGGTAGCATCCTCTAGCGCTGCCAAAGCTCGGTTGAAATGTCCGGCAATACGATCTATTTCGCCACCCTGCTGCTTCAGCTCAGACTGAAACACCTTCAATTCCTCAATCAAATCACCAATCGCCTGACCCTTGTCGCGCATGATCTTACGGCCCATCAGGTCCAGCGCCTGAATACCGGTGGTGCCTTCATAAATGGTCACAATGCGGGCATCGCGCATATGCTGAGCCGCACCGGTTTCTTCGATAAAACCCATGCCACCATGAACCTGGACACCCAGGTAAGTCGCTTCCTGTGCCATCTCTGTACACCAGGCCTTAACGATAGGAACAAACAGATCGACGCGAGCCTGGTGCCTGGCTCTCGCGGTTTCAGATTCAACATGATGAGCAAGATCGGACTCGCCTATGGTGACATAAGCCAGCGCCCGACTCGCCTCGGCGATTGCCTTCATTTGCATGAGCATGCGTCGGACGTCGGGGTGATGAATGATGGATACCCGTCCCTCGTGCCCGTAAGCATTGCCCTGCACCC
>JAOUJX010000063.1 GCA_029882955.1 Gammaproteobacteria bacterium | reverse complement strand
CAGGTAGCACGGACCAGAAACTCGCAGAGAGCGTATTTTCTTCGAGCATCAGGTGGGTTGATATCATGCCGAGTAAGCCAAATTCAAAATCGAGATAGATATCCCAGCTCTGCTTCTCTGGGTCGGCGTCGCGGCTATGCTGTCGAATTTTCAGCTTCAACTCTCTGGTTTTATCCCCCTCTACTATAGGAATAGAAAGATTCAGGGCTATCGGTTGTTGTAATTCCTGTTGATAGCGAAGACTGGTCTGCTGCAATAATTGCTGGTTTATCGACTGATCTACCATTTTTATCATATCCCGTGCGACTGTCTGTAATGGTTCCTCGGTACCGATTTTGAGGTCAACTTCGCTAGTTTGAGATTTTTTTGTTAAACGAATCGCCTGTTGCAGTAATTGAACTAGTAGTGCTTCTGATTTAGGTAGCTGTTGTAAAATCCTGTAAGGATTTGGAAAATTACTGTTTGCATCTCTATTGCTGTTAATCAGCGTAGGTCTAACCCATTGCTGTAAGGTTGCTCTATCGAAATCGGATAATTTTGGTAGTGTGGCCAGCAGCGCTGTAAACTGGTTTAACAGGTGGGTGCTATCCGCACTGCCAGCTTTGGTGTTAGCCATAGAGCTGGATTGTTGCGGTATATTTTGTGGAGCCGATTGCGACCCGGTGATGGTATGAATGAGCTTTACCAGTTGCGTCACCGCTGCGGATTGCTGTAGCCCCGGCCCCGTCTGTGCCGGTAGTAAACGGCTTAAAGCTGACTTCAATACCTGCTGATGATTGAGCGGTCGAATATCGATTTGATTCCCCGATTCAGACTTTGTCAGAGAAACCAATTGACCAGGGGGTAACCCCGCTTGCTGAGGTATCGATAATTGTCGATCACCTAGTTGTAACAGGCTGGTTTTTGCCTTATGGCTGACAACCAGGGCGGCTACTGGCTTGTTAGCGACGAGTTGACTGGCGAGGGCTCTAGCGCTTGTGGCATTCAATTCAAATGACTTCAGCGGAAGGCTGGTGACTTTCAAAACCTGCTTTGAGCCAGTCTCATCGAGCCGAATTTGTACCCGATCACCTGATTTCAGATCCAGCGTATTCAGGCCCGTTATTTGCCCCAATTGTGAACTGAGGGTTAGCTGACCACGAGCCAGACTGACGACCCTGGCTTCGATCGAGCCAAGTTGTGTTAACCGGGCAGCCAGGTCAACCTTCGGTTGTCCAGGAGCAGCAGAAACAACGGGATTATCGGGTAGTTTCGGAATATCCATACTGGCAATATTCATCCTCCCCGGTAAAGCTCTGCCGGGCTATCAGGTAAATTTCTGGGAGAGACTGGAGTCATTATCGATATCTGGCATTGATTCATTAATTGTCATGGCAGCGAGTATTAAAAACTCGGCACTCTACATCACCTTAGTCGGCATAAAGTCCCGTTTCTGTAGGAGAAACGCCGTTAATTGCAATTATAGTCGCCAAACATGGAATAAAACCGACAAAAAATTGTCGATTTTGAAGGGGTAGTATTGAAATGCAATATAAATTATTGAATTATAAGAATAAATTGAATTGGCATGTATTTAGCATATATTTAAATAAAATATATATGATCCTGGTGAAATAAATGCCTCAATCAAAATTACTATCTAATACTGTTAAGCAGAAAGCGCCGGTAATTGCTTTAAACTCCAGAGTATTAGATCCACCCGTCGATACTGGAAAACAGTTGAGAAATTTTCAACTGTCCGATTTATTGTCCAGAGACCTCGAGATTAATCTTATTATTCAGGCATTTTCAGATTATATTCAAACCGAATTTCCTCATGGGGGGTACCAGTATGAAAATATTGAAATGGGACTGTCATTAGATAGCGGTGTCACTCGTGGTCACCTTGCCAGTTATGGATTGAAAATGCAGAGCCGGTCAATGGGTGAAATTACTTTTTACCGGGAAACACGCTTCAATGCCGATGAGTTGAGCAACCTCGAAGATTTATTGTGCACACTCATTTATCCAGTAAAGAATGCATTGATGTATCAAGTCGCACTGGAATCGGCCCATACTGATCCACTGACCGGTTTGAGTAATCGTACCGCGATGGAGAAATTGCTGCCGCGCGAAATCGAGCTATCAAATCGGCATTCACAAACAATGGCAATCATGGTGATGGATCTCGATGGTTTTAAGGCGATCAATGATCGGTACGGTCATGATGTCGGTGACCAGGTTTTGCGTGATGTCGGCGGGGTGTTGCAATCGGCTGTCAGAAATACCGATTTATTGTATCGATTCGGCGGCGATGAATTCGTCGGGGGACTCCCGCAAACCGATATTAATGGTGCCTTCGAAGTGAGTGAACGAATCCGACAGGGAGTCGAGAAGCTAAAAATATCCTCTCCGGAGATATCCAGTCATATAGAAATAAGTATTGGTATAACGATGCTTCGTAGTGGTGATAAGTTCAATAATGCATTTAAGCGAGCCGACAAAGCCTTATACCAGGCTAAGAAAGGCGGAAAAAATCGTATAGTAATCATTTAGGAAAATTTATTTTATTATCAAAATTAAGGCGCAAAAATGAAATTAAATGCTATAAATACCTTATCAGAATGAAGCTAATACCTGTTTTATTATCAAAGATATTAAGTTAGGTTAAACCCTGTTTTCAAAATTAAGCGGAGTAAGAAGAAATGGCCACAATATTGGCAGTTGATGATTCGTCGTCTATGAGACAAATGGTCTCTTTTACATTAAAAAGTGATGGTCACGATGTAACAGAAGCAGAAGACGGTGCTATTGCTTTGAATATCGCAAAAGGTAAAAACTTCGACCTGGTTTTGACCGACGTGAATATGCCTAACATGGATGGAATTACGCTAATTTCCGAGCTTCGTAAATTACCCGGTTTTAAAGGTACGCCGTTGTTAATGCTGACGACTGAATCAGCATCGGATAAAAAACAGGCAGGTAAGAATGCAGGTGCGACAGGATGGATTGTGAAACCCTTCAATCCGGAACAGTTATTGGCAGTGATTAAACGCGCTCTTGGATAGTGTATAGTCTTGGACTCTGCGAATCATGACAAAACGAATTTTCGCGGTGCTCAACCAAAAGGGTGGAGTTGGAAAAACTACTACTTCATATAACCTGGCTTTTGCATTCTCCAGTCAGGGAAGAAAGGTACTCGCAGTCGATCTCGACCCTCAATCCCATTTCGCTATTAGCCTGGGGCTCAAAGATACAGATTTATCGGGCATGGATAGTATATTTCTGGATGCTGCTGACACAGACCAATATATTATTAACCAGCGTGACGGACTTGATATTTTACCAGCGGGGTATCGACTTGGGGAAATTGAAAAGCTTTCGGCTAAAGGCAAGAAGCAGGCGCTTATTGTTCGTAATGCACTCGATTCAATAAAACATCGATACGACACGATAGTCATCGATTGTCCGCCAACTTCTGGATTATTGAATTTAAATGCTTTATACGCCTGCGATGAAGTCATAATACCAGTATCGAGCGATTATCTTGCTCTCCAGGGCTTATCGCAACTCTTGCGGACTCTCAGAAATGTTAGAAAGTATATGGATAAACCGATGAAAATCTGGATCGCCCTGACTCGTTTTACCGGCCGTCGAAGGCTTTCTCAGGAGGTGCGTGACCGACTGTTAAAGTACTTTCCTCATCAGGTTTTAGCGACACCAATCAGGGAGAATGCCCCTGTAGCCGAAAGTCCCAGCTTCGGAATGTCAGTCATCGAATACAGTCCAAACAGTCATGGTGCTCAAGACTACCTGGCTTTGGCCGATGATATAACTCAATACCGAACGATGAAGGCTTGAACAATGACTCAGGAATCCGGATTTATTTCCAGACAACATCCACTTACCTTACTGGGTTTGTTGTTAGTGGTAGGGTTATGCCTGTTATTGCTTGTGTACCCGGTGCCCTGGCTTGCTTTTGCACTATTACTTTCCATCGCTCTAATTGTTCTTGGCCTATATCAGAAAGACCTGGCTGATCAGCTGGTTCTGGATGAAAAATCCAGGCCATCGGCCTCGGTCACTGGATTAACCTGTGTGCTCGGTGAACTGTCATACCTTGTTAAGCAGCAGTCGGAAGAAATTGGCGGTTCCTTAGGGCAGATAAAAACTGTCGTCCAGGATGCGACCACTAAATTAGGGGACAGTTTTACCGGGTTGAATGAAAAAAGTCAGCGACAATCAAATCTGGTTGAATGCATTGTAAATGATAAGGGTAGCAATGACAGGGGTTTCAATATGAAAAATTTTATTGGAGAAACTGATGATCTACTCAAGCAATTTATAACTTTATTATTATCGACCAGCCAAAACAGCATGAAAATGGTCTACACCATTGATGATATAGCGCAACTCATGGATAAGGCGTTTAACCTGCTAGATGATGTTGGCGGTATCGCTGACCAAACCAATTTACTGGCTTTGAATGCAGCTATCGAAGCGGCGAGGGCGGGTGAAGCCGGAAGAGGTTTTGCGGTGGTAGCTGATGAAGTCAGGAGTTTGTCGCTAAATTCTAACCGGTTTAGTGAAGAAATAAGAAGTGTCGTACAGCAGGCTAAAACTGGTATTTCGGGAGCACGCCATGTGATTAAAGAAATGGCCTCTAAGGATATGACTGCCACCATGGGTTCGAAAGCTCGTATTGAGGAGATGCTTGTCGCGATGGAAAACTACGATGGTATTATCTCCGGTGAATTAAGAGCAATATCTGCTGTAACCAGTGAAATATCAGACTCGGTGAATCTTGCGATACGCTCTTTACAGTTTGAGGATGTTGTGACCCAGGTAATTTGTTATTCTGAGGATCATACCAGGCGGCTTGAAACACTGGTGAATTTTTTAGATGAAAAAACCACTTTGCTGGAAAATGCAGCACTGCATGGTGAGGAAGAACAATTAGGCTCTACCGTTGTAGGTATCCAAAAAGATCTGGAGCGTCTGAGAACAGACTGGCATCAAAGTGTGAATAAAGCTGTAGATCAACAATCAATGGATCAGGGGGATATTGAAATGTTTTAGCTGCAACAAAATAAAAATAACCTATAATTGCCCAGAACAAACGATTATTGCAGACAGAGGAATACTAAGCATGTCAATTAGCACCACAGTATCAGATAGCGGGAAAAAAGTAACAATCTCAGTATCAGGAAAATTTGATTTCCAGTTATACGACGATTTCCGCTCAGCCTATACCGAGACACAAGGTTCTGGTGTGGCTTACGAGGTAAATCTTGCGGGTACCGATTACCTGGATAGCTCGGCATTAGGTATGTTGCTGTTACTGCGCGAACACGCAGGCGGCGACTCATCGAAAATAGAGATTACTCAAATATCGGACGACGTCAGAAAGGTTTTAGAAGTCGCCAATTTCGGGAAATTATTTAGTATCTAGAGAGTACTAAGATTTATGACTGATTTTTTGGAAAAACGGGATTTCCAACGTATGGCGATCGATTGTCAGTTCAGTTTTTGCGAACGTGGCGGGCAGCAGGTTTTCGATGGACATGTCATTAATTTAAGCAGTAAAGGCATTCTGTTTACTTCGGCAGAGCGATTTGCCGAAGAAACACATTTAGAAATTGTTCTTACCCCCAGTAACACTCTGACGCCACCGATGGAAGCATCTGTCGTCGTGGCCCGGGTCACCGATAATGAGTCTGTTTACGAGCTGGCATGCGAAATAACAGAAATTCGTTAAACCCGGTAGTGACTACCTACGTAGGCCCTGACCAGATTCATAAACTCCTCGGCAATATTGTCGCCTTTTAAAGTTACAGTTTTTTCCCCATCCTCGTAAACAGGCGCCACCGGCTGCTCGCCGGTGCCTGGCAAACTGATGCCGATATTGGCCTGTTTACTTTCCCCGGGGCCGTTTACGACACAGCCCATAACCGCTACATTCATTGTTTCGACACCCGGGTATTTAGCCTTCCAGTCCGGCATGGAGTCGTCTAGCTGACGCTGTATATTCTGAGCGAGCATCTGAAAATATTCGCTGGTGGTGCGCCCGCAACCAGGGCAGGCAATAACGGTTGGAGTGAAGGAGCGAAGCTCCAGTGCCTGCAGAATCTTCTGGGCTATCTTGACCTCGCGTACTCTCGAAGCGCCTGGTTCAGGCGTAAGAGAAATTCGAATGGTATCGCCAATCCCCTGATTTAAAAGTATTGCCAATGCAGAGCTGGAAGCAACTATGCCTTTGTCTCCCATACCCGCTTCGGTTAAACCGAGATGTAATGCGTAATGAGACTCCCTGGCCAGTTGCTGATAAACCGAGACCAGGTCGCTAACCCGGCTCATTTTGCAGCTAAGGACAATATTGCTGTCGTTCATACCGATATCTTCAGCAAAACGAGCGCTGGAAAGTGCCGACTCGATAACTGCCCGACGGTTTATTTCAGCGAGCGAGGCCGGGTCAGCGAGATTGGCATTACGTGTTAAAAGTCCCGCTAATAATTGCTGATCCAGGCTCCCCCAGTTAACGCCAATGCGTACTGGTTTATCGAGTTTTAGCGCTATTTCGATCATTTCTGAAAACTGTGCATCTCGCTTTTTACCGCGTCCTACATTGCCAGGATTAATGCGAAATTTCGCCAGTGATCTGGCGCAATCCGGGTGCTGCTTTAGCAATTTATGTCCATTGAAATGGAAATCGCCAACGATAGGCACATCGTAATTTGCATTATTCAAACGCTCTACGATACGGGGAATAGCCTTTGCGGAGTCTTCATTATTGACAGTGACTCGTATCAGCTCAGAACCTGCGTCTGAGAGTTCTTTAATTTGCTCGACACTGGCTTCGATATCGGCTGTGTCGGTATTGGTCATCGACTGTACAACTACCGGTGCGCCGTTGCCGAGGCGAATATTGCCAATCCTTACTTCAGGAGTGATGTGTCGAGTGTTGTCTGGCATGTCGTCAAAAATTAAGCATAAATGATTGTCTATAGTAATGAACTCTTGGTTCAGGTTAAAGAATTAACCGAGTTTGACGATAAATACAGTAGATAAGCCGGGATTACAGAAATTATTCACGAAAACATTTCGTTTTCCACTATAAGACTGTTAGGGCAATAGCAAATTTTAGCAAGATATTGGAGACCTACGCATGTCGATAGATATGACACAATTTCACCAGGTGTTTTTCGAAGAAAGTTTCGAGGGCCTGGAAGTGATGGAATCGGGTTTAATGGAGCTAGAGCCCGGCGCAGCAGACTCTGAAGCGATTAACTCGGTATTCAGGGCGGCTCATTCCATCAAGGGCGGAAGCGGCACGTTTGGCTTTAAGGCAATCGCCGATTTCACCCATGTTATGGAAACTTTACTCGATGAAATGCGTGACGGAATACGCGAAGTTACCCGGCATAATTCAGATATCCTGTTGCGCTCGGTAGATTGCCTGCGAGAAATGCTGGAAGCCACTCAGGCAGGCAATGAAGTCGAGAAGAGTCGCGTTCAGGAATTTCAACAATTACTCGATCAGGAACTGGCCTCGGGCCAGGCTAAAACTGGTACCAGTCAGGGTCAGAAGCCTGAACCCGAGACGTCCGGTGCTGGTAACCGGTCAAAAGGCTGGGCGATTAGTTTTGTACCCGAACGACGGTTGTTTCAAACCGGTAATGATCCTTTGGCGATCATCCGTGAACTGGGTGAGCTGGGTGAGCTCGAAGTAGAAGTCGATCTAACTCAGGTTCCCGTTTTTGAATTACTCGAAAGCGAAGAATGCTTTATGAGTTGGTCATTTAAACTATATGGCGACGTAGGTCGAGAGCAAATCGATGAGTTATTTGCATGGGTCGAGGATATTTGTGATTTGAAAATAAAAGCTATCGAGTCAAAATCGAGCGACCTCGTAGTATCGAAAGTGGCGAGTAGTTCGTCGCCCTCTGAGTCAATATCCAGTTCTATGCCACTACCACAACGCCGTGCAAGCGATGATGACCCTGAAGCCAAATTCGACCGGAGGGCTGGTGATCGACGAGGATCTCAGTCGGGTTCAAGTTCAATTCGGGTTGATACGGTAAAAATAGACTCCTTGATTAACATGGTAGGGGAACTGGTTATTACACAGTCGATGCTGGGCCTGCTCGGAGAAACAATCGAAGAGAACCAGCAAATTACGCCTCAGGAAATCGAAAAACTGCGCAATGGACTGATGCAGCTAGAGCGAAATACACGTGAATTACAGGAAAATGTAATGCAGGTTCGTATGATGCCGATTAGCTTCACTTTCTCCCGATTCCCGCGTTTGGTGCGTGACCTCTCCGGTCAGTTAGGTAAGAAAATAGAACTCAAACTGAGCGGAGAAACCACAGAAGTCGATAAGAACATCATCGAAAAAATTAGTGATCCGTTAGTGCACCTGGTTCGCAATAGTCTGGATCATGGTATAGAAATGCCGGAACAGCGTATTGCCAGTGGTAAAGATGAGACGGGTACCATACTTTTAGATGCCTACCACGGTGGTGGCAACATAGTGATCGATATCGCCGATGACGGTAAAGGTATGGATCGGGACGTTCTTTTCCGTAAAGGTGTCGAAAAGGGACTCATCAATGAAGACGATGTATTAAGCGACAAACAGGTATTCGATTTGATTTTTATGGCAGGATTTTCTACTGCCGCTGAGATAACAGACGTATCCGGCCGTGGTGTCGGTATGGATGTAGTACGACGTAATATTCATGAACTCGGCGGTAGTGTCGAAATTGCTTCGACTCTGGGGCAGGGATCTAAAGTAACTATTCGTCTGCCTCTGACTCTGGCGATCCTGGATGGACAGACAATCAGAGTCGGGGACGAGCACTACATCGTTCCAATTACTTCGATTGTAGAGTCTCTGCAGCTCAAATCTGAAATGGTCAATATGGTAAGCGGTCAGGGTGAGACTTTTAAATTACGTGACGAATATATTCCCATTATTCGTTTACACAACATTTTTGGTGTAGAAACAAAATATGGATCACTTGAAGAGGGTTTAATTGTGGTAGTTGAGTCGGGTGGTCAGCGTATGGGATTGTTAATTGATGAGCTGCTAGGCCAGCAACAGGTGGTGATTAAGTCACTAGAGCAAAATTATCGTAAAACAGAAGGATTTTCGGGCGCTACAATTCTTGGTGATGGTTCGGTTGCACTTATCCTCGATATGCCAGGCATTACGCGTCTTAATAAAAATGTTACCAAAACCAGTCATGTGAGAGCGGCCTAACGATATGAACGATCAAACCAATCTTGAAGATGAAGTGGTCTCCAAAGCAGATCAGTATCTAACCTACGCCGTAGGTAAAGAAGAATATGGTGTAAAAATTCTCAGTGTACGGGAGATTCGAGGCTGGGAGACGGTTGCCCGTGTTCCAAATACACCGGCCTATATGAAGGGAATTCTAAACCTGCGCGGTACCGCCGTTCCGATTGTTGATATGCGTATGCGTATGAACATATCTAACCCGGAATATGATGCCACTACGGTTTTGATTGTTCTCGGAGCTGAAATTGATGGTGCTGAGCGCATAGCAGGCATTGTTGTGGACTCGGTTTCGGATGTTATGAATGCTCGTAGCCATGATATTCGAAAGACCCCCGATTTTGGTGAAGATGTGAATACCGAATTTGTAACTGGTCTGGCTGATGTCGATGGCGAAATGGTGATGCTTTTCGATGTCGAAAACTTTATGCGCCATGAAGATATTTATGACAGTCCTGGCGAAAGGGAATAATGAAGATGAATTTACTAACAACAGATGTAATGAGTCGAGCAGGTTTTTTGAAATGAGCATAGATCAACACAGCAGGGATACCAGTCCTAACCTGGAGTTCCTGACCTTTACTCTAGGGCAGGAAAATTACGGCGTCGATATTCTTACCGTGCGCGAAATTAGGGGGTGGGAAAAAATTAGAGAACTGCATGACACACCAGTCTTCGTCAAAGGCGTACTTGATCTCAGGGGGAGCATTGTTCCTATTATTGATCTCAGAATCCGATTCAATGTGGATAACTACGAATATAATGCGACTACCGTGATCATCGTGCTCGCTATTGAAGATGGCGGTGGCATGATGGGCGTGGTGGTCGATAGTGTATCGGATGTGCTGTCGGTAAATCCGGCTGATATAAAAAAAACGCCCAGTCTCGGAAGTAAAATCAATACCGATTATGTCCGCGGTATGATAACTGTCGATGAGAATATGGTAATGCTGGTAGAAACCGGCAAGCTACTCGATACAGAAACCTTTGATGTACTTTCGAAGCTGGAAGGAGTTGCATAACTATGACTGCTAAAAAACCTGCGCTCGATTACGATCCACTTGCCTGGTTGAATGACGAAGAAGATTCACCGCAGTCGGAAAAGAAAAAACTAGCGAATAAATCGAAAGCCAAAACCAGTACTAAAACAAAAACGAAAGCCGTAAAGAAAGCGAAAAAGGCGTCAGTTAAGGAAGAAGCAACCCCTGTAGTCGCGACCGAAGGTAGTGATTTTGGTTTTTTTGACAATGAAATAGCATCCCCGGAGTCTGAAATGGAGAACCAGGATTTAAAATACGATTTACTCTCGATGGGTAGTGAATTAACTATTAAGAATGTTGCTATGTTTAAGGAAAAAATCGACGCCAGTCTTGCTAACCAAATGGATATCAAGCTTGATCCAGCCGATCTGCAAAAGATAGATGCCTGCGGTTTACAGTTGCTCTATAGCTTGCACGCAAACCTGAGCAATACCGGGCAAAAAATACATTGGGCGAGTAAAAATCCGGTGATTAATTCGGCTGCTTCCATTCTCGGACTTACTGAATTGCTGCAAAGTTCGACTGTCACCACAGGCGTTGAATCGACGGTTGATAGCCAGAGTGAGGGGTTCGGATTCTTCTAAATTTCCGATCACTCATCATAAAATTACTCAATCATGATTTAGGAAAATTGCCCGTATATGACTACCGATAATGATGGCTGGACGCATGTGCGTGAAACAGTGCGTATGCTGTTCCTGGCTATTGCGCAAATAGAAATAGCTCTACGCGAAAGCGATGACTCGGTCGAACATTTAACCGATGCATTTACCTCGATGGTCGACAGTGAAATGAAAATCGCAGCGTCGATAGACGGTTTGGCACTTAGCATCGATGACAAACGTGATGTTAGTGCGATAAAACGCGATGCGATACAGATAACTGAAGAAATGCAGTCTGTTATTGTTGCATTTCAGTTTTACGACAAACTCACGCAACGTTTAGCGCATGTCAGTAGTGGCATGGAGGCCCTTAGTGGGCTACTTAATGACGATACCCGGGTTAACGAGGTTGATGCGTGGTCGCTGCTTCAAAATGAAATAAAGTCAAAATACAGTATGAGGGAGGAGCATGAACTATTCGATGTCGTCATGGCTGGTGCAGATGTCAGGGAAGCAATTCGAAGGTACAACGATCTGCATAAAGATGAGCCGAAAAATGATATAGAGCTGTTTTAGTCATGGACACCAATAAGGAATTTGAATTTACCACCGATGATTTCGATTATTTGCGCGGAATTGTCACTAGAACCACCGGTATAGTCGCACCCGACGATAAATATACCATGTATTACTCGCGCCTGGCGCGTCGCTTACGTACTCTTGGTTTGGGCGATTTTCGGGAATATCGACAATATCTGGAAGATAATACTGAAAAAGAAAGTATCGAACTGGTCAACGCGGTAACCACCAATCTAACCTCTTTTTTTCGAGAGAAGCATCATTTCGATTATATTCGTGAAACTCTGATACCAGCAAAAATTCGTTCCAGAGATCGTCGGTTACGTGTCTGGTCGGCGGGCTGTTCTACTGGTGAAGAGCCTTATACGATTGCCATAACATTGATGCAGGCCATTCCTGATCCAGAAAACTGGGATATTAAAATACTGGCAACCGATATCGACTCTAATGTTCTACAGACAGGGAACGCCGGTATTTACGATCTATCGCGTGTTGAGAGTATTGATGTTTCTATATTGCGAAAATATTTCAAAAAAGGTGCAGGCGCCAAAGTAGGGAAGGTGAAGGTAAACCCGGAGCTGAAAAAGTTCATTCAATTCAAACAATTAAATTTATTACATGACTGGCCTGTAGCCGATAAAATGGACTTTATTTTCTGTCGAAACGTGGTGATATACTTTGACAAGGAAACCAAGAGTCGCCTCGTCGACCGGTTTGCCGATAACTTGGCGGAAGACGGAATTTTATTTATGGGGCATTCTGAATCTCTATATAAAAGTACCGAGCGGTTTAGTTTATTGGGAAAGACTATTTATAAACTGGCTAATTAGAAAATGATAGCGAAGAAAAAAGATAAAAAGGATTTTCCAGCAACACTACCGGGTTTCGAGTCGATTAATCGATACTGGGATCAGAGTAAGCAAATGATCGTAGCGAAAATATTGCCCGGTGAATACTACGTAACCAAAAATTCAGAATTAATAACCACAGTACTCGGTTCCTGCGTGTCAGCCTGCATTCGCGATGTGGTCGCAGGCGTTGGTGGCATGAACCACTTTCTTTTGCCGTTAAGTCGCGGGGAAAAATGGTCTTCTAAAAACGAAGGTATAGATTTGGCGAGCCGTTATGGCATATATGCTATGGAGCATATGATTAATGACATTCTCAAGCACGGCGGTTCTCGTCAAAACCTCGAAGTAAAAATTTTTGGAGGTGGTAAGATCATAGCCAATATGACGGATGTAGGTGAAAGCAACATCCGCTTTGTAAAAAATTATCTGCTGGTCGAAAAATTAAAATTAGCAGCCCAGGATGTCGGTGGCAATAACCCTCGCAAAGTCATTTATATTCCTGACACAGGCAAAGTCATGGTGAAGCGAATTCAGGAATTACATAACGATACGATTGTGAAGCGTGAAGTCGAATACATAGACTCATTTGAGAAAGACAGCAGGGAAGGTGAAATTGATTTATTCGACTAATTTTAGCGGGCTGAATTTTTTTAATTCAACCTCAATTAAGTAAATCTTCAGGGTACAAGCGTGATAAAAGTTCTAATCGTCGATGACTCGTCGCTAATTCGTCAACTGATGACCACTATTTTATCCAGCGATGCCGATATAGAAGTGGTCGGTGCTGCACATGATCCCTATGACGCCAGGGAGAAAATAAAGTCGCTTAATCCCGACGTGATAACACTGGATGTGGAAATGCCTAAAATGGATGGGCTGACGTTTTTAAGAAACCTGATGCGTTTACGCCCAATGCCGGTAGTTATGGTGTCGACGCTAACCGATAAGGGTGCCGGCGTAACTCTCGAAGCATTAGAGTTAGGCGCGATTGACTATGTCTCCAAACCCAAGACGAATGTCCAGTCAGAAATGATGGCTTATGCAGAGGAGATTATATCCAAGGTAAAGTCTGCTGCAGGCGCAAGAGTGAAAACCCCTTCGACTATGCCTTCCAGAAAGCCTTCATCGGGTCCTGTGGGTAAGTCGTTAAAGTTTAAAACAACCGACATGATCATCGCCATTGGCGCTTCAACTGGTGGCACCGAAGCGATCAAGGATATCCTTTGCCAATTACCTCCAGATACACCGGGTATCGTCATCAGCCAACATATACCGGGCGCATTCAGTAAGGCTTTTGCTCAGCGTCTAGATCAGAATTCCGCCATGTCGGTAGCGGAGGCAAAACAGGGGCAGCAAATTTTACCGGGTCATGTTTATCTGGCACCTGGCGACAAACATCTCGAAGTCAGACGAGACGGTGCTCGCTTCCTCTGTCATATAAATGATGGTGAACTGGTAAACCGGCATAAGCCCTCGGTCGAAGTGATGTTTAAATCGGTGGCCAAAAATGTAGGTTCGAATTCCGTCGGCATCATGCTCACGGGGATGGGTAACGATGGTTCTGAAGCCCTGGGCGATATGCATAGAGCGGGTGCTCCGACAATCGCTCAGGATGAGCAGACAAGTGTTGTCTGGGGTATGCCGGGT
>JAOUJX010000062.1 GCA_029882955.1 Gammaproteobacteria bacterium | reverse complement strand
TTTGGTCGCCCTGCTGGCGGAGCGCAAGACCAAGATGCAGAAGCGGCAGCGCGGTTAAGGCATCCTTCGCCTCTTTATCGTAAAGCGTGCGTAGCACGCCCAGTGTGACCTTATTCAGATCAGACAGCAGGTACGCGGCATAGGCCTTGCTGGCAATCGAGTAGTGCCTCGGGCTATCACTGTAACGCTGGCGCACAAAACTACCCTGGCGTTTCACGTAGTTCTGGAGACGCGACAGCGTGCTGGCTAACATGGCTTCCGATATCGAGTAACCATTCGAGCGGGCCGTGAGCATGAAGTCTGCGGCATAAGCGGTCAGCCATTGTTCTTCCATAGAGTTGGAATCCCATAGTCCGAAGCCGCCATTCGATTTTTGCAATCCGCTTAGTCGCTTCATGCCCTGGTCGATGCGATGCTGGATTTCTTCATTGCTATAGGCTTTGATACCGACTGCTTCGAGCTTATCCGCGCTGGCATAAGCGAGCGGGTAAGCCTTACTGGTGGTTTGTTCGAGACAACCGTAGGGATAACCAATCAGATTTCGCAATTGTTCCTGTAAACGTAAATTGGCCTCGGTCGATACCGACACCAATCCTTGCAAACTACCCTTCTGATAACGATTCAAATCGACGGTATCGGCAATATTTATGCGATCTCCGGCATCGAGCACGCTACCCACCGATTCGGTGACACTGGGATAGGCCGAGCGCACCGCAAGCTTCCAGCTTTTGTTAAATGACTCGCCATTTTCATCGGTCACTTTAAGCCTGACTTCGCCACTACCGATGATTTCTTCGGCTCTGATATCGAAACGCAGGGTTCGTCGTTCACCATCTGCCAGCTCAACCTCGTCTTCCAGGCGGGAGGCCAGGCGTAATGGACTGGTGGTTTCCAGATCGATTGCGATATTTTGCGCCTGCCCACTGAGGTTGCTCAAATCCAGCGCTAATGTGGCGGTGTCATTAAATGCGAGGAAGCGAGGCATAGAGAGTTGAGCGACTATAGGCGCGGCAACGGTGACCTCTTTGTCGGCACTACCAAAACCGTCTTCGTCAAAGGCCAGTGCCATTAATCGCAGACGGCCATTAAAGTCGGGAATATCCATAGGTATATTGGCCATACCGTCGGCATCGATCTTAACCAGTCCCGAAAACAATGAGACGATTTGCACGTCGGCTTTTGCGGCTTCGCCACCTTTGGCGAGTTCGGCATCACCGCCGAAGCGCAATTTAGCGCGTTCGGAGCTCTCCAGCTCAATGATCTTCTGATACATATCCCGCTGGTCGACGCTGTAACGCCTCTGGCCGTAAAACCCTTCGAAAGGATCGGGAGTTTCAAATCCACTAATCGCCAGCACGCCGACATCAACCGCCGCCAGCGTCACATGTCGACTCTGTGGTTCACCCGCACCCGAGACCTGGACAC
Organism: Gammaproteobacteria bacterium; assembly: GCA_029882955.1. Taxonomy (GTDB): domain Bacteria; phylum Pseudomonadota; class Gammaproteobacteria. Next base: position 12,622 of record JAOUJX010000062.1, on the reverse strand, counting down.
GAAAGCGATGCATTTTATCGGGTAAAATCTTATCCGCCGACTGAATCACTACGTCGAGTTTTCGATCGCTTCGGTCGAGTGGTAGATGACGCACACCGATAGCCCGGTTCGGCGAGATGATATTGGCAGAGTCACCCGCCTTGAATACTACCGCCGAGACGTAAATATCGTGGCTTTGCCAACTTTCGTCTACAGGAATTTCGATAGTACTCCCCTGCTCAGCGATTTGGGTTCGCGTAAACCAGAGTAAACGATTCGACTCGACGGTAATAATCGCCTGGCCTTTGTGCGGCGAAACAACTCGAAGCCTGGCAACATCACCCGGCTTATACGATTCAGCGTCGAATGCCAGATTGACCTGGTCGGGGCGAACCGCAACGGCAGTATCGTTGTTTTTTCGCCACCAGTAATACCAGTCTCTACCTGCATGAAAACGCAGACTACTAATTTGGTTATTGTTAGTCCGGTCACGTATTTCCAGTCTATAACGGCCATACTCAACGGGTACTTTTATTGGTGTCGGATTAGCGCCATCCAGTGACAGGGTTTGCGAATATACCGGGAACTCTTTTTCGCTCCACTGCCAGTGCCAGCCCTGGTCGGTGTTATATTCCCAGAAATAATTCCGGTCCTCGCGAACCAGAGTGACTTCGAGGTCGTTGGCTGCTATCAGGCTGCCATCGCTGGTAGTCTTTACAACCTTGAAACCTGCCTGGCTATTGGGGTCAGGATTTTTATCACCGAAATCGGCCCGTATGCCAATCATCGCCGTTTCCGGCCAGACATAGGCTTTGTAAACACGATTAATCGGGCGCCCGCCCGCTTCGTACAGACTACTGATCAACTTGACCTCGAGTGCCGCCTGCGTCGAACGCCACCGCGGATCGAGCTCGATAACGCCGTTGCCCAGTTTATCGAGGTTAATATCTCCTGCGGAAAATGGCTGACTATCGAGATTGGTTGCGTGCCCAAATTGATAACCCTTGAGACCTTCAATTATATTGCTGGACTGGCGCGCGCTAATCCAGGTACTGACTCGATTACCGCTGGCCGGGGCACCGTATAAATAGCGGCCGCTTACCGGTATCCTGACAGGCTGAGACTCATCGAAGAACAAGGCTGTATCGAGCCCATTGTTAAATTCCATTTCCATGCGTTCGGGCAGAAATTCTTCCACTTTAAATTCGTATTTGACCGTTTTATTGTCGATACCGTCGACCTCTAATATCCAGTTCCCCGGTTTCGCAGATGCCGACAGGTCGTAACGGAACTGGTAATAACCTTTTTCCACTGAATGCCAGGTAAAGCTATGCGCGGTAACCCGGTCCGGACGAATTATTTTGGCATTCAACGGAATATCGTTCAGTGGCTTGCCATCAGCACTACGCCTGAGCGCATTAAAATCGATCGACTCGCCGGGGCGATAAAGATCGCGTGGTGCATAGACAAAAATCTCTTCATTACGCTGAGGTTTATTGCCCAGCTCAAACTCGGATAAATCGAGTGCCGGCCCCTTTAACCGTAAAAAAGAAAAATAACCGTCTTTCCTGGCGGTTATATAATCGGCACTATTCCTGACATTGCTGAAACTAACATAACCATCCGGTGTGGTTTCCTCGCTATCGAGTACGCGCCCATTTTTATCGTGCATAGACACAGTGACTCGATCGGCAGCTTCTCCGCTGGCAATCGATGATAGATATAGATCCATCTGGTTTTCATAGATGCGCGCATGTATGCCCAGATCGGTCACGGAAAAATAACTCACCTGACGCCTGTCCTGATAGTTCCCCGGCCTGGACATCACCGCCAGATAGATGCCCGGTGCATTTAAATCGGCGATATGATCGACAGCGATGGTCGAATTTCCACGCTTGTTAACAGCAGGCGTCAACTGATAGCGAGCCGAATAAATCAAATCACCCAGACGGGCTACCCGGTCCAGATAATAGTTGTTCCAGTTTGTGCCACGCCGGTTCTGTACCTCGCGCAGGAAGGTCGCCGTATTCCCCGGTTTAATGCGAATAAAGTCGATATTCACTTCGGCGACATTGACCGAATTAACGATCAGGCCATCACTAATCGTCACGGGTAAAAACTGTCCACTACTGGCAAAAACTGCACTCGGAACAATATCGCGGGTAGTGACGCGCTGCCCGGCACTGGATCGCATAACAACGCCCAGACTGGATTTCAGCCCCGGATAAACCTTAACAATATAACTGGTTTTAGGGTCTATATGTTCGAAGTAAGCCAGCTTGCCGTTCTCGGATAACACCCAGGAGCCATCGACTGCAATCCCCTGCGCGTGGGAAACTCGCAGGTAATTATCGATGTCCTGACTACTGTCGAGTGCCAGGTTGAAGGTAACCGCCAATGCATTACCTCCATCGTAGGACCTTTCTGAAATATCGAGTACTCGTAACGCACCAGTACTTTCGCCATGACTGTCAGCCAGAGCCGACGACCCCCACAGAGGCAGCAACAATATCAGTAAAAAAGTCAGTAAGTTTTTTGTCTTGACTGGCTGGTTAAAGTGTTTCCTGGCTTTGGTCGATAACATATGGTTTCCGGGTAACGTTATTTTTTTAAATGCATCAATGGAGGGAACAATTCCAGTTCGCGCAGGCTTTCAGATATCACCGAAATAAAGCTGTTTTTCAGGCGATCATCATCAAAGACATTTTGAATATCGATGACATCAAAATTGCCATGTTCATCGTAACTGGGATTCCAGAGTATCAAGGGCACTTCCTGTTTCGCATATATCGAGGTACCCATACCTTTGTGGATCGAGCGAACTTCGATCTCGCGGGTGTCGCTGTTTTCATTTAAATACAGGCAGGACGAAACATGGGATTCGAGTACGCCGTAGAGCGCGCTCCTCGGATGGATTTCGCCGATAACATGGATCATTCGGGTGATATCTGCACTGGGGTTTGCTACCAGGTTGAACGGTCCATGAACATCGTCTCTGGCAAAGGTATATTGACCATCCCGGTAGACGATACGACCCACAACCAGCAAATTATCGAAAATGTTGGCTGCATAATATTTTGAGATGTCACGGAAATAATTATCCAATGCCTGACTCCGGGAGCCTCTTTTTATTAATTGAGTGAACTTTACTATGATTTGTTTTATCTTCGATAGTAAAGTAATGCGTACTATTTACCAAACTTGACTGTTATTTAGGCTGGCAGTAATGGCGACTTAAGACAGACCCTCAAAAAGAATATATTCAGGTATACTGAATAGCAGTATTGGACAAATAATATCATTCCTTTCGAGAAGTATGTATGAGCAATGTTTTTCCAAAGGAGAACCTGAGCATCCTGATTGACGCGTTAGACAGTATGCAGGAAGCCCTTGTAGTTTATGGAAACGATGGATGCCTGCTGACATGCAATCAGGCATTCCTGGATATGTATGGATACTCAGCTAAGGAAGCTGCACCAGGCACTCACTTCAAGGCGTTAGGAATAATCGACATCCGGCGTGGAAATGTAGTCGTTGAAGATGAAGAAGGTGAGGATTACCTGCAACGCAAAGCGTCATACAGAAAATATTTGAAGGGCTCGTTTACAGTTAAATTACAGGACGGTCGATGGATCCGGACGACTGACCGTCCGATGCCCGGTGGCAGTTTCGTATCGGTACACGTCGACATCACCGAGCTAAAGGAGGCCCAGCAAAAAATCAGCGCGGCTGAAAGTCTCGCTCGTCAACACAAAAGGGAATTAGCCAAACTAAATCAGAGTCTCGAATATCAGGTTGTCGAGCGAACCAGAGAGCTCGAAGAGGCCAAACTCATCGCGGAGCAACAAGCCAGAACCGACCCCCTGACCAGATTTAATAACCGTAGAGCCTTTTTCGAATCAGCTGCCATCATACATGAATCAGCCAGGCGATTCCGTCACCCCTATTCCATTATGATGATCGACATTGACTATTTCAAAAATGTGAACGACACACATGGACATCTGGTCGGAGACAGGGTCATCCAGGAATTGTCACACTCCATAGCAAAAACTATCCGTCGTTCTGATATAGCTGGACGATTCGGCGGGGATGAATTCGCAGCCATCTTACCGGAAACGCCCGCACTGGATGTTAAAGTGCTCGCCGAACGTCTGCGCCACTCATGTTTAGATAACACTCTGTTAGTGGACGGCAACAAGATACCATTTAGCGTCAGCATTGGCATCGGGGAACACCAAAGTAGTGATACCTCCATCGACCAGGTTATGTCGCGTGCCGACGATGCGCTATATCAGGCCAAACAGAAGGGGCGGGATTGTGTGGTAGTGTCAGGCTCTACTACACCCCGCTCAGGGTAAACAGCTAAAACCTCATTACTCATGTAGTCCCGATATAACGTTGATTATATTTTTCATAGGTAACTCATTTCAATTTTTTAGCCACTACAGCGGCACTCGCCACCCGCTCATTTGCCGCATTGGTCTCTACCGACTCTTTATAGAACAGTATTTCAAGCGCCGACACCGCTGAACGTAATTCCCCGGGCTTTACTCGAAAGCTTTCGGTACGTGGCCCGACCGTTTTTTGTTCACTGACCAGATGTTCCTCACAAATCAGATAACCGCCTGGCGCGAGGCAATCACAAAGCCGGGTGATGAGTGCCGGATTGACGTACCACATGACTACGATTAAGTCGTAGTTCCTGTCAAAACTGTAGGCCTCATCCAGGTCATGTTCTATCCAGTTAATGCTAAGCCTCTGGCTCTCAGCCTGCTGTTGACCCAGCTTCAAGCCTTCAGCAGCAATATCGATAGCGTCGACGCTAAACCCTGTCTGTGCCAGGTAAAGTGCGTTCCGCCCCGCGCCACAGGCTACATCCAGCGCACGCCCGACAGCTAACTTTGGAACCCAGTCCTCCAGTAACGTCACAGGATTAGTTTTACGATAATCATCTTCGGCGTATCGTTGATTCCACTTATTTCGATCTATTTGACTCATAATGCGAAAATAAAATAATCCAATTATATTTGACTGGCAAAACATCCATCTTAGCTGAATAATACCAACCAATGAAAGTTGCAAATAATACCAACCAGTTTCCGGTCATAACTATCTCTGGCGAACCATTCGAACGTGGCCGACAACACGGTGCGCAACTCAAGTTAAAAATTGCTAAAACCATTGATTTTTATCGCTCGATATTCAAGCTGCCAGAATCAGAAATTATGCGCTACGCAGAGTTTTTCCAGCAACTAATCGACAGCTTCAATACAGGTTATATAGCGGAAATGCGCGGCATAGCTGAGGGTGCCAAGGTCGACCCACTCTGGATAGTTGCTCTTAACGCCCGTACCGAAATACTTTCCCGAAGCACTAACGCCGGTAACGAATGCACGACTGTGTACTTTCCCCAGTCGTCAATCCTCGGCCAGAACTGGGACTGGGGCAAAGCGCTCGAACCGCTGACAGTGCTAATGAAAATCGAGCAAAGCGACGGGCATGAAATTCTCATGCTTACCGAACCGGGAATTATCGGTAAAATCGGCATGAATAATCGAAGCCTCGGTGTTTGTCTGAATATATTAACGCAGGATGAGGAACTCGACGGCCTGCCCGTACATATCATTTTGCGCGCCATCCTCGACTGCAAATCACTCGCCGAAGTTGAAGCCTTACTGGATCGACATGCTGACGGTAAGGCCAGTAACATTATGGTAGCCGATGCCAGCGGTAAAGGCTTCGACATTGAGTTTTGCGGCGCAGACTCCTACCGGCTGAAACCTCACTCCGACTATTTGTTACACACCAACCACTATCTTGCTCAATCAATTAATTCCGAACACAACCCCGACTTTTCCAGCTCCTACGCTCGCTTTAATAAAGCGACTGAAGTTCTTGCAAGCAACATAGCCAGGGATGCCAGAGCAATGCACGAATTATTATCCGACGATTCCGACCCTGTATGGCCTGTTTATCGAGATTACAGACCCGACGAGTCGGTACATGAACTTGGTACAATATTTACAGTCGTGATGGAATTGGCTCACGGCAAAATGCATGTTAGAAAAGGCAAAGGCCCGAACGCCCGATTTTTTGAATACCGCCTGACCTAAATCGCCCTGCCGCGAAACGGAATAACCGAGGGCACCCGGATTCGATAATCGACATAACTTTGGCCATATTGAGCGATTAGCTTGCGTTCTTCGAACCAGGTGCCGATCAATAAATAAGTACTACCCCAGAGGGCCGTCTGCAACCCAAATTCGTTAACAGCGCCTCCCCAGAGATAACAATAGGCGCCCAGATAAATCGGATGCCGGACATAGCGGTGCATCCCGCTCAGGTGCAAAGGCTCGTCCTCATCCGTCGAGTCACTACCTCGCCGTAGTTGTGTCAAACCACCGAATAAACCCAGATCGTACTGCGTTAACGCAGCGGCCATGATACCTACGCCAAGCCAGCGACAGGCCATGATTAAAATATCCAGCCAGCGGTCGAGGTTAAATGATACAGCGTTATCGCCCAACCACATCGACCCGCCGATCATTATCAGGCCAATATGCAGAGCCGAAAACAGGTTATAGACGAGCCGGTAAGCAGGACCGAATATCGGCTGTAAAATTCGTTTCGACAGGTTACTCGCAAGCAGAGAATGCGCGAAACCGAAGCTTAACCATAGCAAGGCGTATAGGATGTAATCAGTTAGGTTCATCAGCAATATTCCGTTCAGGCAAGCTGTAGTTGACGATTGTGTAAACGCCAGGCCAGCAGTACGATATAAGAATCGTCCACAATCTCGGCAGCGGCAAAACGAAAGTATTGCGAAAACCCGCTGGCCACGCCGAAGTGGTCATTGTCGGAGATGTTCCAGATAGCATTAATGCCTGGCAGGATGCAAGTAAGAACAGATTTTTTTTTCGGCATGGGGCGTAACCGGCCTGGTTGAGATTGATTACAAAGGATTCTAAGTGAAGATAAATATAACCAGAATCAGAAGAAAGCTTAGTCTATCACTCCATCTCTACTGCGGTTGACGCTCAAGTTTGCGCCTGTTTTTTTCCTCGTACATTTCCTTATCGGCTTTGGCGATCAGCGCGTCCGGTTCAAGGTAGTCCTCAGGTCCGGTTTCGGCAATGCCAATACTCAGTGAAATTTCCTCGGGACGCGCTTTGATCTCTTCTATAAGCCGGGATTTATAATTTTCTTTAGCCGCTGCCTTAGTACAGTTGGGTAAAATAATACAAAACTCATCACCACCGTAACGGAAACAACTGTCTTCCTGGCGTGATATACCCTGGATACATTTCGCGACCGTGCATAAAATATCGTCACCTGCCTGATGACCGAGGGTGTCATTCACTATTTTGAAGTCATTAACATCAATATAGATAAATGACACCGGTTCCGAGCGCCGTTGAGCCGCCCGCAGCACGGTGAGCAGGGTTTCCTGAAGATGGCGTACGTTTAATAACCCGGTTAAAGGGTCAGAACGAGAGAGTTCCACCAGCTCTGAGGTTCGTGTTTTGACACGCTCCTCAAGATCGAGCGCATATTGATCCGATTTATTCTTGGATATCTCAATTTCGCTCAACAAACTTCTAATATAGGTATCAAATACCAGTGTGATATCGAAATAGAGTAATTTTTCGAGCGCCATTGTGGAAGACTTCATCAAATCGACATCTTCTACATGTGTTGTGATTACTTCGCTGAGCAGGCTTTTCAGGGTATAAATAGCAGAAAGATAGAGCTTCGGCTCTACGCCAATGCGCTTATGGACAATACCAATGCGAAGACGGTTATTAATATACTCTAAATCGTATACACCGGAAAACAGGTCGAGCACATAACGGCGTTGTGCAATTTGTAGACGACTCAAAGTATCTGCATCGCCGATTAAAAGCGCTATTTCAGGAACATTGGTTTGCATCTGATAAAATACGGTGACTATTCTTTCCATTTCAGCGTCGATCACCGGTTTTACTTTCTTTAGCGCTTCTACATCTATCTCTGACAACAGAAATAGTGATTTACGATGCTCGGCTTCGAACTCGCTAAATTGCATCTGTTCCAGCAGTGTTTGCGATGTTTGTATCATAGAAGCCGACTCTCCATACGATTAAGCCGGTCCAAGTATAGTCTAGATGGGAGGATTCTCTATACTTTAAGCTGATTTTTCGTCGGCTTCCTCGCCACCAAAAGCACTAATCAAGGCTTTTAAAAATTCGGATAATTCCAGAGACATGATCGAGAAATCAACATCGAATTGCGTCGCCGCGTCCTCGGCATCTGCTTCGGCTGCCTTGTCCTGGACCACATCGGAAAAGCGCAGACGTTTGATAGTTAATTTTTCGTCGAGGACAAATTCGATACGCTCCTGCCAGCTTAGTGCGAGTTTGCTCACGTGCATACCGGTTTTTAGATGACCCGCAATTTCGGCAGCAGCCGGGTCATGGTTTTTACAGCGTATTACACTGCTGATATCCGCATTATCACGTAACTCAAATTCCTCGCCCAGCTCAAAGCCCTGTGCTGGATGACCACTATTTACCCATTGGGTCATCACTTCAATGGGCACACTTTTGCTGGTGAGCGGAATAACCGATAAAGAACCAAGGGCGTCGCGCAGATCATGAAGCAAATCCTCCGCGCGTTTAATAGATGAAGCATTAACCACCAGCAGGTTATCGCGTGGAGAAATATAGGCAAACTGTAACGATGAACGCACAAACGCCCTGGGTAATAAATCAAAAATGACCTCGTCTTTTAACGATTGACGTTCTTTGCGGGGTAGTTTTCGTCCATCGCGTTCTTCGATGGCCAGTACTTTTTCTTCCAGCTCTTCGTTGATGACCGCCGGGGGCAGCAGCTTATCCTGGCGTTTCAAACAAACCATTAAATGACCATTTGTTGCATGCACCAGCTCACTACCATGACGACCCAGGGGAGGCACCCAGCCCGAACGCGTTAAATCCTGACTTCCACAGGGCATAAAACTGCTTTCGGCTAACGCTTCATTTAGTCTTTCAGTAGTTAAATCGCAGGGTCTGGTAAAGCGATAAACTTGTAGGTTTTTGAACCACATTTTCGGGTTTTCCTGTTTTATGGAGAGAGGTTGGGGGCGCGAATTCTAGCAGCTATCAGATTTCCTTTGCTAGTTTTCTAAGCTATGCTGGATGTATTTAGTTTTCTCATAGCGAGCCACCCTTGCCTAATATCATCTACAACAATCGGTTTTTCTCTGGTTTACTATATGCGCTGGGCAAGGGGTTTCTCAGCATGAGTGGCTGGAAGCTGATTAACACCCCTCCCGCCATTGCTAAATATGTTGTCATCGCCGCACCTCATACCAGCAACTGGGATTTCCCGTTGTTCATGTCGGTCGTTGGCCTGTTACGAATGAAAGTTAGTTTCCTCGGCAAACACACACTATTTCAAGGATATTTCGGTAAACTTTTTTTCTGGCTTGGCGGTATACCGGTCGACAGAGGAACTGAATCGGCTTCAGAAATCGTCGATCAGATCATCAAGGCATTCCATGAAAACGATCATATGATCCTCGGCATCGCCCCGGAAGGTACCCGGTCCCGGGTCAAGAAATGGAAAACCGGCTTTTATCGCATTGCACTCGGTGCCGGGGTTCCCATAGTACCGGCCTATCTCGATAGTGCGACTAAAACAATTGGCTTCGGACCCGCTTTCAAACCAGGTGGAGATATGGAAGCTGATCTACTGATGCTAAAAACTTTTTATGCCGGCAAGAAGGCGATTAATCCAGCGAATCACTAATCAGTATTTTGCTGGCGTCATGACGAACCAGGTAGAGAAACATTGCAGCAGAAATGCCCGCAGAACTGAAAATCATACACATCACAACGATCTGGTATCTTGCAGCTATTAAGGGCTCGGTTCCCGCCAGAATCTGTCCGGTCATCATGCCGGGAAGAGATACCAATCCCACCGCCAGTAACGAGTTAATCACCGGGATCATGGCTGCCTGAAACGCCATATTCCGGGCACTACGGTAATCCTCCTGGTGCCCTAACTCACTGAACAGGCGCTCTCCGGCCAGGCTTATCGCATTCATTGAGTTCGAGAAGATCATACCGGCTATAGGGATCATGACCTGCGGCTGGTACCAGGGTTCGGCATGTAAAACACCCTGCGAAACGAAAAACAAATTCAACCCGCCACCACAAAGAATGGAGCCAAAGCTAAAGATTAATAAAGGTTTTTTAGCGACCGGCAAGGCATTCAAAGATATCCAGCTCGCCATCACCAGCATGAAGACAAGAACCAGCAGAATGACCCACTGATTGTCGTTATAAAAAATATAGTTAAGCGCATAACCGATCAGCAGCAACTGAATGAGCATACGAAATATTGCGATCAGCGATGTCTTAAAATTATGCGACCAGTAAAAGATGATGATCAGTGTCAGCAGAACCGGGATAAACCCGATCCCGAGATCGAGCGGCGTAATTTGGTACATATGGAAAGGTTTACTACCCGTCAGTAGAGTTAGTGAAAATATACTCCTTTTCTGCAGGATCGTAATGAATAAAGCTATAATAATATAATTGGTTATATTAGTTAAAAATTAAAAATTTAGTAGTGACTGACGTCAATTCCATGGACACCGTGGCAGGCATCTAGTTTCACCAACATATACTACATCCCGGAGAACCAAAATGACCGAAGCTTTTATCTGTGATCCCCTGCGCACTGCGATCGGACGCTTCGGTGGCGCCCTGTCTACTGTTCGTACCGACGATCTTGGCGCGGTTCCCATCAAGGCTTTAATTGAACGAAACCCGACTGTCGACTGGGGGCAGCTGGACGATGTGATCTACGGCAATGCCAATCAAGCCGGGGAGTGCAACCGAAATGTGGCGAGAATGGCGTCGTTACTGGCGGGGCTACCGATCACCTCTCCCGGTACCACTATTAATCGATTATGCGGGTCTGGCATGGATGCAGTCGGTACTGCCGCGCGAGCGATCAAGGCCGGAGAAGCCAGCCTGATGATAGCCGGTGGCGTCGAATCCATGTCACGCGCTCCGTTTGTCATGCCAAAAGCGACTTCCGCCTTTAGCCGAAATGCAGAAATCTACGACACCACCATCGGCTGGCGATTTCCCAACGCGTTGATGAAAAAGCTGTACGGCACCGAATCCATGCCCGAGACCGCAGAGAATGTCGCGGAAGACTTTAACATCAGTCGTGAAGACCAGGATTTGTTTGCATTTCGTTCCCAGCAGAAAACAGCTGCCGCACAACAGGCCGGTCACTTCGATGACGAAATTATTCCGGTGACGATTCCCCAGCGTAAGGCCGAACCGATTATATTTCAGCTGGACGAGCACGCTCGTGCATCGACCACGCTGGAAACCCTGGCCAAATTACCGACACCGTTTCGCGAAGGAGGAACCGTTACAGCAGGCAATGCCTCGGGCGTCAACGATGGAGCCTGCGCAATGCTCATCGCCAGTGAGCAGGCCACTAGAGACCATGGCCTGCATCCACTAGCGCGAGTAGTGGGCATGGCGGTCGCCGGTATCGAGCCACGTATCATGGGGCTGGGACCCTCACCTGCCTGCAAAAAAGTACTGGCACTGACCGGGCTTGGGCTAGCTCAAATGGATATTATCGAACTCAATGAAGCTTTCGCAGCACAGGCTCTGGCAGTCACGCGTGAGCTAGGGCTAGCCGATGACGCACAGCAAGTTAATCCTTACGGAGGGGCTATTTCTCTTGGTCATCCATTAGGGATGAGTGGTGCCCGGCTGATCACCACGGCAACCCGGCAGTTACACAAAAGTGGCGGTCAATTCGCCCTGTGCACCATGTGCATCGGTGTCGGTCAGGGCATCGCAATAATAATAGAACGCGTCTAGTAACCCCGCCAAACCTTCCCGTTCAAATACGGGTAATATTTAATTTTTGATTGACTATATAAGTAAATGCTTATATTCTGGTTTAGAATTTATCCGGAGAACACTATGTCTATCGATCGTATCGTAATGATGTTTGCAGGAATTGTTATCTTAGCCAGCCTGACATTATCACACCTGCACCACGCTAACTGGCTTTTTGTGACGGCCTTTGTCGGTGCCAATTTACTCCAGGCCTCATTTACCAAATTTTGCCCACTAGCCATGATTTTAAAAGCATTCGGGGCTAAACCAGGGAAAGCATTTTCCTAGTTTAAAGTCGGGGGCAGCATTCGTGTTGCCCCTGAATGCCCTTCAGTCATAAACTTCGTGTTCTGGTTACACCGCATCGTTTACATTCGTCGTGCTCTACCCCTCTCGTGGCGAACTCATAATTAACATCAACAATGCGGTAGTCATGAAACCCTAACCAGCAGAGAATTTTTCCAACCAATTTTTTCATATTCGCCTCACTTTCGTTCAGCAGAGTGATGAAAATATACTCCTTTTTTATACAGCTGTAATCGGAAGGAGGGCTTCATTTTGATTAATTTAGACTTTTTTAGCTTCGATCCTTTTTAAACAGCGCGCCGCCAGCTATCTATAAAACCACCATCAAAGCGCTGGCCATCGCCGTGGTCGCGATGATGAACCAGCGGTAATATGTTTCAGGGATTTTCTTTACCACATAAATGCCTAATACCGCG
>JAOUJX010000397.1 GCA_029882955.1 Gammaproteobacteria bacterium | reverse complement strand
ATAAAATCGTGAAATTCGTTTCAGCGCTTTTACCATATCGGTAGTTTCATCCATTACTATGACCGCACCCGACCCCAACATAGAACCTGCTTTGGTAATTGAATCGTAATCCATGGTGCATTCCATCATCACATCACCGGGTAAAACCGGTACCGAAGACCCACCCGGGATTACCGCCTTCAATTTCCTTCCATCCTTGACACCACCGGCCATTTGCAACAAATCCTTAAACGAGGTACCCATATTAATTTCGAAGTTACCCGGCTTATTCACATGCCCGGAAACTGAAAAAAGCTTAACACCACCATTGTTTGGAATACCTAACTCGGCAAACCACCGAGCTCCGTTACGAATAATCGCCGGGACCGATGACAGTGACTCAGTATTATTTATCGTGGTTGGCTTACCATAAAGACCGAAGTTAGCCGGGAAAGGCGGCTTGTAGCGCGGCTGCCCTTTCTTGCCTTCGAGGGATTCCAGCAAAGCAGTCTCCTCACCACAGATATAAGCACCGGCACCGAGTGCGGCATGAAGATCGAAATCGATACCACTGCCCAGAATATTCTTACCCAGATAACCAGCCTCGTAAGCTTCCTTTAAAGCCGCTTCGAAACGAATAAAGGGCTCGTCCATAAATTCGCCGCGCATATAATTGTATCCAACGGTAGCACCAATCGAGTAACCTCCGATCATCATACCTTCTACCAGGGCATGCGGGTTGAAGCGCAGTATATCGCGATCCTTACAGGTGCCGGGCTCGGACTCATCCGAATTACAGACCAGGTATTTCTGACCCGGTGCATTACGTGGCATGAAGCTCCATTTCAAACCGGTAGGGAAGCCTGCGCCACCACGACCGCGTAAACCGGAAGCTTTGACTTCTTCGATCACGTCTTCGGGTGGAATTTTATCATTTAGAATTTTTTTCAGTGCCTGGTAGCCACCCGACTTCAGATAGCTTTCCATCGACCATGGCTGATCGTATTGCAATGTTGCGAAACAAACTTCATTAGCCATGCTTATTTCAACCCATCCAGAATTTCGTCGACCTTTTCAGGAGTGAGATTTTCGTAATACACGTGATTGACCTGCATCATCGGGCCACCGGCACAAGCTGCGAGGCATTCTTCTTCACATTTTAAAAAGATACGCCCATCCGCAGTGCTTTCGCCAATTTTGATATCCAGCTTGTTTTCAACATGCTCGACAATGGTATCGGCACCCATCAACATGCAGCAAATATTAGTACATATGGCCACGTTATTGCGAGCAACAGGTTTGGTTTCGTACATCGAGTAAAACGAGGCGACCTCGTAAACATGAATCGCCGCCATATCCAGATACTCTGCCACCGCATCCATTAGATCGGTGGTGAGAAAACCCTCATTCTGATGTTGCGCTGCATTTAAAGCAGCCAAAACAGCCGAACGTTTTTTATCTTCGGGAAACTTTGTCAGCCAGTGGTCAATCTCACTTCTAGTATGATCGGATAACATTTCTATTTTTGATAATTGTTCGATAGCCATTATCTGTCAATCTCGCCAAATACGATGTCCTGCGTGCCGATGATAGCCACCACATCGGCCAGCATGTGCCCACTTGCCATTTCGTTCATTGCCGATAAATGCGCGAAACCCGGTGCGCGGACCTTGACTCGATAAGGCTTATTGGTTCCATCCGAGACCAGATAAACACCAAACTCTCCCTTGGGATGCTCGACTGCAGCGTAGGCTTCACCTTCGGGCAGGGTATAGCCTTCGGTGAATAACTTAAAGTGGTGGATCAGGCCTTCCATATCAGCCTTGATTTCTTCGCGACGCGGTGCAGCTACTTTGTGGTTATCGGTCATCACCAGGCCGGGGTTATCTCTTAGCCAGGCGATGCATTGTTTGATAATCCGGTTTGACTGACGCATTTCTTCGATACGCACCAGATAACGATCATAGCAATCACCCTCAGTACCAACCGGGATATCGAAATCCATACGGTCGTATACTTCGTAGGGCTGCTTTTTACGCAAATCCCATTCAACGCCCGAACCACGTAGCATCGGGCCAGTGAAGCCAAGTTGATAAGCGCGTTCTTCCGAGACCACTCCGATGCCGACTGTACGCTGTTTCCAGATGCGGTTATCGGTTAACAGGGTTTCGTACTCATCGATATAGCCGGGGAAGCGATTAGTGAAATCTTCGGTAAAATCCAAAAGGCTACCCTGTCGGTTTTCATTCAGACGGTTTGCTTCTTTTTTACTGCGCCAGCGACTTTCCAGGTATTGAGGCATTGCATCGGGTAAATCACGAGCAACACCACCGGGGCGATAATAAGTCGCGTGCATGCGGGCGCCGGAGACCGCCTCGTACAAATCCATCAAGTCTTCACGCTCGCGGAAAGCGTAGAGAAACATAGTCATCGCACCAACGTCGAGCGCATGCGTACCGATCCACATCAGGTGGTTTAAAATTCGAGTGATTTCATCGAACATGACACGAATATATTGAGCCCTCTCAGGCACTTCGACACCGAGCAACTTCTCGATAGCCAAAACATAGCCGTGCTCGTTACACATCATCGAGACATAATCGAGCCGATCCATATAACCGATAGTCTGGTTATATGGTTTAGTTTCTGCGAGCTTTTCAGTACCGCGATGCAGCAAACCGATATGGGGGTCGGCACGCTCGATTACTTCACCATCCATTTCCAGCACCAGGCGCAAAACACCATGCGCGGCCGGATGCTGCGGCCCAAAATTGAGGGTGTAATTCTTAATTTCAGGCATCTTTATTTGTCTCGACTAGCTCTGCCTCACCTGCCGGCTTATCTGAGAGATACCGGTGATCTTCGCGCTTCACCCGTGGCACTAGAACCCTGGGCTCAATACTTACCGGCTCATACACAACGCGCGCCTTTTCCGGGTCGTAACGCATTTCGACATGACCAACCAGAGGGAAATCTTTTCTAAACGGGTGACCGACAAAACCATAATCCGTCAGGATACGCCGTAGGTCGGGATGACCTGCAAACAGGATGCCAAATAGATCGAAAGCCTCGCGTTCGTACCAGTCGGCAACTTTCCAGACTCCGGTTACGGTAGGTACGACGGGGAAATCGTCGTCGCTGGCGAATACCTTGAGACGCATGCGATGATTATGCCGGTAAGAAATCAAATGATAGACCGCCGCAAAACGACGACCTTCGCTAGCAACAGATTCGAGGTCGTCACCAAACTGTAAACGACCCATAGTGACACCGGTCTCGACACCACGACTGAATCCTGAGCGACTGGCCTCGTTGGTCTGCCATTCGACCTGGCCGAACTGCGAGTAATCGACTCCACACAGGTCGATGAGTTGCTGGAATGCCAGGTTTTCGTTGTCGCGTAAAGTAGTCGCGACCTCAATTAAATTTTCCGCACTCACTTCTGCAGTAATTTCATTAAAGCTTTCTACTACTGAAACCAGTTTGTCGGCAAGTATCTCGCGAAGAGAATCGCCCAGTTGCTGTAGTGACTTTGTCATCATTAACGGGCTATGGTGTTAGTTCGTTTGATTTTACTTTGCAATTGCAAAATTCCG
>JAOUJX010000396.1 GCA_029882955.1 Gammaproteobacteria bacterium | reverse complement strand
GTTGGGCTGGGCTATTGGCCTGGGTTGTGTGGGAGTCGCTGGCGGCATGATGTCGAATTATTTTTTTATCTTTACTGATGTTGGCGTTAACTTCGCCCTGTTTGCTTTTGTGGCGGTGGCGCTCGGCGGGTTTGGTAGTGTAATCGGCTGTTTATACGCCGGCATTATTATTGGTCTGGTGGAGTCGCTGGGTGGGCTGTTAATCGATCCTTCGTTTAAGCTTTTGTATGTGTTTGCGATTTACCTGTTAGTGGTTATTTATAAACCGCAGGGATTATTCGGTCGATATTAATGGATAGCGTTCTCAATACTGCAAAGCAGGAGCCGGTCTGGCACAGCAATAAAAAAATTATTCTGCTGTTAGCTGTACTGACATTGTTTCTGGTTATTTTCCCACTGCTAGGCCCGAGTTCTTTTTATCTGCATCTGATGATTATGATTTTCATGTACGCGGTGATGTCTCAGTCGTGGAATATCATCGCTGGCCTGTCGGGCCAAATTAGCCTGGGTCACGGACTCTTTTTTGGTGTTGGTGCTTATACCAGTTCTTTTTTGTTCGTGGAATATGGTGTGACGCCGTGGATTGGTATTTTCGTCGGCATGTTTTTTTCGGCAGCGATAGCCGTACTAATCGGCATTCCAATGTTGCGGCTTAGCGGGCATTATTTTGCGATTGCCACTTTGTTAATCGGCATCAGTTTTCAAATTGTATTCCAGCGTTGGGAGCTGGTAGGCGCGGCCTCCGGCTTATGGATTCCGCTTACCGAGGGTAGCTCCTGGTTTGCGCTTCAATTTCACGACAGCAAGGTGCCTTACTATTATATTTTCCTTGTGGTTTTTCTGCTGTGTTATCTGTTTGTCTGGCGCCTGAATGCCTCGAAAATTGGTTTTAGGCTACGTGCCGTCAGGGACGATTATCAGGCGGCTTTGAGTCTGGGAATTAACGTCTCCCAATATAAAATTCTGGCTTATGCCATTTCGGCGGTGGTGATGGCGCCGATGGGGAGTCTGTTTGCGCAGTATATTCTTATCGTCGACCCCGACCGCATGTTTAACCTGGAAATATCGATCATGGTGCTGTTAATGACGGTATTGGGTGGTATCGGAAATATCTGGGGGCCGTTGCTTGGAGTGGCCATTCTGATTCCGATTTCAGAGTATTCGAGAATCTATCTCGGTGGTACTGGCGGTGCCGTCGATCTGATTTTCTACGGCCTGATCCTGATGTTGATTTGTATCTTCCGCCCGGATGGCCTGATTTCTCTTTTTCCAAAGCATGTTCTGGCCAGAGAGAGACAACGATGACCATTTTATCGGTCGAAAATCTGGGCAGGTCTTTTGGCGGAATTCGAGCCAATCACGATATTTCCTTTGATATCAACGAAGGCGAAATTCTGGGGATTATTGGACCCAATGGTGCAGGTAAATCGACCCTGTTCGACCTCATAACCGGATACACCAAAGCCGATAGCGGCAAGGTTGTTTTCGCTGGTCAGGATATCTCCGCTTTAAGGCCGGACAAAATCAGTAATCTGGGTATCGGGCGCACTTTTCAGAAACTGAAACCGTTTGCCGATATGACCCTGCTGGAAAACGTTATGATCGGGTCTTTCGTCAGAGAATCTAATATTAAAAAAGCCAGGGATAATGCGTTGGAGATTATCGATTTTGTCGACCTGATAGAGAAGCGACATCATTTTGCGCGCGAACTTTCGACCGGCCAGCGCAAGCGGCTCGAACTGGCCAGGGCAATGGCAATAAAACCCCGGTTATTACTGATGGATGAAGTCACCGGTGGCGTCGATCAAAAAACCATACCCGGCCTGGTGGCGCTAATAAAAAGACTGAAAGCGTCGGGCGTCACCATCGCCACTATCGAACATAATATTAATATTATTATGGAGATCTCGGATAATATTCTGGCGCTTGATCAGGGGCAGAAAATTGCCTTTGGCAAGCCGAAAGACATTCAGAATAATCAAAAGGTAATCGATTCGTATCTGGGAACTGTCGATGTTGCTTAATATTAAAAATATCGACGTGTTATACGATGATTTCCAGGTGATCTGGGATGTGTCGCTGAATGTACAGCAGGGCGAAATGGTCGCTCTACTGGGCCCGAATGGATCGGGTAAAAGCACGATCCTGAATACCATTAGTAATTTAATCAATCATCGTCAGGGCGCGATTTATTTCAACGACGAACTGATTAGCAACCAGCCGACTTTTTGCCGAACTTCATTGGGCATTTCCCACGTGCTGGAGCGGCGTAGAGTGTTCCCGCACCTGACGGTGTTACAAAATTTAATACTCGGTGCCTGGCATGAAAAAGCCAAAGAAGCGCGAGAAGAATCGTTATCAAAGATTTATAAAATATTCCCGAAGCTGGGTATGCGCTCAGATCAGCTCGCGCATACCATGTCCGGTGGCGAGCAACAAATGCTCGCGATTGCCAGAGGGTTAATGGGGCTGCCAAAGCTTTTAATGGTCGATGAGCCTTTCCTCGGGCTATCGCCGATGGTGGTAAAAGACTTGATCGGTATCTTCAAAAATGTGGTCAACGAAGGCATTTCGATACTGTTTGTCGAGCAAAATGTTCGTCTGGCCCTGAGCATGGCAGACCGCGGCTACGTGCTGGAAAGCGGCAGGCTGGTGATCGAGGGTAATTCAGAGGACCTCATCGACAACGAACAGGTAAAGAAAGTTTTCCTGGGAAATTAAGGCAGAAAACTTTGCCCCTTATGCCAGTGTGATTGAATTACAGCGGCCCTGTACTACACTAGGCCGATCTCTTCGAATACGGCCCCGACCATCATGCCCGACAGTTATCAGCTGATTGAAACCGCTCTGCAGCAGCCCATGGATAATGGCGATGTGGTTTGCAACCTGTGCCTGTGGCGCTGTCGCCTGCGCCACGGTCAGCGGGGGTTCTGCCAGGCCCATGTGAACCGGGGCGGTACGCTATATAACCTGTCTTACGGTATTGTTTCGGCCATCGAGGTCGAATCGATCAGTAACAAACCTGTTTACCATTTCCGCCCCGATAGTCGGGTGATGTCGATTGGTAGCTTCGGTTGCAATTTTCGCTGTAAAGGCTGCCATAATCTGGAGATTTCCTGGGGTGTTGAGGCATTAGACAGCCTGGCCAAAGGTGAATCTACCGAAGCCTGGATAAGCCCCGGGCAAATGGTCGAGACAGCGCTCAAGCACGGCGTCGACGGGATTGCTTTTACCTATTCGGAACCTGCGGTCTGGCTCGAATACGTGATTGATGTCTCCAGGCTGGCGCGCGAAGCAGGCCTGTTCACGGTTTATGTGTCGAATAGCTTTGTTACGGATGAAGCGCTCGAAGTCATGGCGCCATATATCGATGTGCTGTGTTCGGATATCAAAAGCATGTCGGATGATTTCTACAAGGATATTTGTCCGGTGAGTAATGTCGAGCAGGTGCTGGGCTCTATCAAACGGGCGCAGGAACTGGGTATTCACGTCGAGACCCGCACCAATGTCATCCCCGGTAAAAATGATAGTCCTGAGGAATTAAAACAGATCGCGGAATGGATTCGGCATAATCTTGGTGCCGATAGTCCCTGG
>JAOUJX010000395.1 GCA_029882955.1 Gammaproteobacteria bacterium | reverse complement strand
AATAGTACCAACCGTAGACCGAGGATTATGCGACGTGGTTTTCTGTTCGATGGAAATTGCCGGCGACAGGCCCTCGATATGATCGATATCGGGTTTTTCCATCACCGAGAGAAACTGTCGAGCATACGTCGATAGCGATTCGACATATCGCCGCTGTCCCTCGGCGAAAATCGTATCGAAAGCCAGCGACGACTTCCCCGAGCCCGAAAGTCCGGTAATCACGATGAGTTGATCGCGCGGCAAGGTGATGTCGATGTTCTTCAGGTTGTGCGTTCGTGCACCGCGGATGGTGATAGATTCCATTGAGGAAAGAGCCTGTCCAAAGCCGTAAATTATAACGATTGTTAGTTCGATGTGCTCGTAAATAGCAGGAAAGGCGTGAATAAAAAGCAGCTTTTTCGGACTTGAGTGAAAATAGCGTGAATTTATCGTAATTAAAGCATAAGTATTAAATTGAAACTATTGTAAGGTTGATTAATCCGCGTATTGTGATTCTCGCAGGCAATAAACCTGTCATGGAAATTTAACTAACTATCCATTTGGATCAAAAGGAAAACGTATGAAAATCAAAACTATTCTTATCGCTCTCGTGGCACTTTTAGTTTCAAACATCTCACTGGCCGCTCCGGTCAATATCAATGCCGCATCGGCTAGTGAAATTGCCGAGGCTTTAAATGGTGTCGGTATGGCGAAAGCTGAAGCCTTGATTGCTTATCGGACTGCAAACGGCATGTTCACCAGCGCCGAGCAAATCATAGAAGTGAGAGGTATTGGTCCAGCGATTTTCGAAAAGAACAAGGACGATATACTAATTAAGTAGCGCTTAGCCAGGGATGAAGGTTCGGCAGGGATGCCGATTTTGACCTGAAACGGTTCAATCAGGAGCACACCAGTCGGTGTGCTTTTTGTTGTCTGCTTTAAAATATTTAATAACGGGTGATTGTATGTCGCTTCCTTTTCGGCATACAGGTAAGATATCGAAAAACAGTTTGACGGTAGATACATGAGAAAGGTTGCGGTGATAGGGTTAGGGTATGTTGGTTTGCCTCTAGCCTCGCTTTGTGCAAAACAGGGATACGAAACGGTAGGACTGGAAAATAATATTTCCATTCTTAACCAGTTGCTGGCGGGTAAGTGTCATATCAAGGATGAAGTGGTTGAAGATTTACTCAGCGACGCTCTGGCGTCCGGCAACTTCAGTCCCACCAGTGATTTATCGAGCCTGTCAGACTGCGATACTTATCTGATCTGTGTGCCGACACCGATCGATGAAAACAACAACCCTGATCTTAAACCATTAGAAAATGCAGTAAGGGCGATATCTCCATTCATTAACAAGGGCGATCTGGTGATAGTCGAGTCAACGGTGTTTCCAGGGACCTGTGAGGAAATTGTTTTACCGTTAATCCAGCAAGTTTCGGGTCTGGTCGGGCTTGATGACTTTTATCTGGCTCACTGCCCCGAACGCGTCAATCCAGGGGATTTATTCTGGAATTCCAGCAATATTCCGCGCGTGGTCGGTGCTTTATCAAAACGAGGCACCGAGATTGCTGCCGACTTCTATGCATCGATCCTGGGTGGTCCTGTCTATGACGTCAGAGAAATCAAATCGAGCTTGAGTCCAAAATTTACGCGCACAGCCGAAGGTGAACTGAAAGTCGCTCAGGTAGCCCTGGGTAGTGTTACAAAAATGCATTCGATTCGGGACGCTGAAGCAGTAAAGGCGATGGAGAATACCGTACGCGACGTCAATATCGCTTTTGTCAATGAGCTCGCCAGGATCAGTGACGTGCTCGACCTTGATGTGGTGGATATTATCGATGGTATGGTGACCAAGCCATTTGGTAAAGGGCCGTTTTACCCTGGTGTCGGTGTTGGCGGTCACTGCATCGCGGTCGATCCCGAATGGCTTAAGGCTGCGGCCAATAAGGCGGGTTATATGCCGGAAATAATCAATCTGGCACGCACCACTAATAACGATATGCCTGCTTACACAATCTCCGTCCTGCAGGACTTGCTCAATGAATGTGGGCTGCCGATAAAAGGCACCGAGATTGCCGTATTTGGCGTTGCCTATAAACGTAATGTGGACGACCCGCGAGAATCGCCTTTTTACGCGGTTCGTGATTTGTTATTGAAGAAAGGTGCAAAACTCAATGTTTTCGATAATTGGTATTTGGCAGAAAATACTGTCAGCTCTGTGCAGGAGGCCGTTCAAAAGTCCAGTGCTATTGTCATCGTCACCGAGCACAGCGATCTTATCGAACAGCTAAAACTGATCAATATTTCTGCATCGGGAATCAAAGTCATTGTAGATGGTAGAAACTGCCTGAGTCAGGAAATTGTGCGTGACTGGGGTGTTTTGTATCGAGGCATCGGGCGCAGATCTGCAGAAAATAGTAAATCGGATTAAAAGCACCTCGCATCTTGGAAGCAGTATCAGTAAAATACGCGCCACAGAAATAACCGCATTTTTAATATACGGAGTCGGGCATGGCAAGAGGCGTTAACAAAGCAATCATCGTAGGTACACTCGGACAGGACCCCGAAGTTAAATATACCGCCAGCGGCAGTGCTGTGGTCAATGTCAGTGTCGCAACCAACGAATCCTGGAAGGACAAGCAAACCGGTGAAGCTCAGGAGCGAACCGAATGGCACCGTGTCGTCATGTTCAACAGGCTGGCTGAAATAGCCGCTCAGTATTTGAAAAAGGGCTCGCAGGTGTACCTGGAAGGGAAAATCCAGACGCGTAAGTGGCAGGATCAAAGCGGGAATGATCGCTACACCACAGAAATTGTTGCTAACGAAATGCAAATGCTCGGCGGTCGGGCGCAGGGTTCCGGTAGTAGCGTACCCTTCGATCCACCAGCGAGACAGCAACAGTCGCAGCAGCAGGCGCCAACATCAAACGCACCGAATACAGCGCCCATTGATGATGGCTTTGACGATATACCGTTTTAGGCATATACGTCATTGCGAATGAGCGCAGCGACTGTGGCAATCTTTTTTGCTGTACTTCGTATCCGATAATTATCGAGCCCTGACTTCATGACGCATTACGACGTATTCAACGGTGATGCCGACGGGATCTGTGCCTTGCAACAGCTGCGTCTGCAGTTGCCAAAACAGGCTACCCGCATCACCGGCCTGAAACGAGATATTGATCTGTTAAAACGTGTCGATGCGAAGGCGGGCGACGAAATAACTGTTCTCGATGTCTCGCTCGATAAAAATCGAACCTCACTTGACGATGCCCTGACTGCCGGTGCCAAAGTTTTTTATGCGGACCATCATTTTCCCGGTGATTTACCCGAACACCGTAATCTCGAATTGCATATTGATCCCGCTGCCGACACCTGTACCAGTTTAATTATCAATCAATACCTGGATGGTGCCGAGTCAAAATGGGCTGTGGTCGGTGCTTTTGGTGATAACTTCGACTCGGTGGCGACAAAACTCGGTGAGTCGATTGGGCTGGATCCAAAGAGTCTATCCGGCTATCAGCAGCTTGGTATTTGCCTGAATTACAACGGCTACGGATTCGAGCTCGATGATTTAATGTACCACCCCGCCGATCTTTTCGAGTTGGTGAGTGGTTATCCAAATCCGATGGATTTTATTCG
>JAOUJX010000061.1 GCA_029882955.1 Gammaproteobacteria bacterium | reverse complement strand
TACTTTCATAGAGGCGGCTAAACAAACCGGTTTTAGCTACAACCCTGACTTTAACGGCCCTACCCAGGAAGGCGTCGGCCATTATCAGATCACGACTAAAAATGGTAAGCGCATGTCTGCGGCCCGGGCTTACCTGCATCCTGCATTGCGTCGCGCCAATTGTCAGCTCCATTCGCAGGCTCACGTCACCAGAATTATCTTTAAGGATCGAAAAGCGGTCGGTGTTGAATTTGTGAGACAAGGGAAACAGTTCACCGTAAAGGCCAAACGTGAAGTCATAGTCAGTGGCGGTGCAATCAATTCACCCCAGCTTTTACAATTATCAGGCATTGGTCCGCAACAATTATTAAAAAACCAGGGTATTCCGGTCGTACACGATTCTCCAGCAGTCGGTCAAAATATGCAGGACCATTTAGCCTGTACGCATTATTATCGATCTCGAGTACCGACGCTAAATAATCAGCTAAGCCCCTGGTGGGGGAAAGTGATGGCCGGAATGCAGTACCTGTTAACACGACGGGGCATTTTATCTTTGAGTGTGAATCAGGCTGGTGGCTTTGTGAAAAGCAATTCGCAAAGGCCTAAACCAAATTTACAGATGTATTTCGCTGCCATTACTTACACCATGTCAGCACCTGGCGAACGCCCTCTGATGGCTCCCGACCCCTATCCAGGGTTCCTCAATAGCGTTGCTCAACTACGCCCAAAGAGCCGAGGATATTTACAAATCAATTCGTCAGATCCTTTTCAGGCTCCCGAAATCATGCCGAACTACCTGTCTGATGAGGAAGACGTCATCGAAATGCTGGAAGGCGTCCGCCTGCTACGTGAAATGGCTAAAAGCCCCGCCCTGAGCGCGATCATCGAAAGCGAAATGACACCCGGCCTGAATATCGATTCAGACGACGAATTAATCGATGATATCCGGCAACGCAGTTCGACCGTGTTCCATCCTACCAGCACCTGCATGATGGGACCGCAATCCAAAACAGCGGTAGTCGACAGCGACTGCCGGGTTTACGGCGTCGACAATTTACGCGTGGTCGATGCCTCTGTATTTCCGACTGTCACTTCCGGCAACACTAACGCGCCGGTGATCATGGTCGCCGAGAAGGCTGCTGACATTATATTGTCGCAGACAGAATAAAGCGGCTGTTATCAGTAATTAAACGTCATCCCTAAATGCAGATTATCGATATCATCGAAGTTTTCATAGGTAGCACTAAGACCGAATGAGCGCTCTTCGGAACTATAATAGATCAACTTTCCACCCAGGTAGGTCTGATCGTCGACACCCGTTTCGTAATCCTGCTTACCCGCAAACAACTCTGCCTCCAGATACTGACCGACCCAGTGTTTCAGGCCTAGCATTAATGATGTTACATCAGAGCTGACTCCCTTAGGCCCAGTCGGATTTATGCCTTCGTCATATTGACCTATATGAACAAATCCGTAAATATCGGTACTGTTACTCAACGACATATTGCTACCAATACCAAGAAAGTGAGATTCAGTATATAGCTCGAAACCGCCTGACAGATCATAATCAAGCTTCTGAATCCGCAAATTAAGCAGGAGCTGATTAAAATCATGGGTTAATACAAAATCAAATCCATCACCGTCTAAGGAAGGATCCATTTCCGAGTTGGTGTAGCGTAGTTCGACACTGGTATAGTTGAAATTTTCGGCGAAAACTAAAGAATTCCAGAAAAGCAGCCCGATGAAGCACAATATTATTTTCATGACAGCATCCACCCTGTTTTTTAATGAAAACTGAAGTTTATAATCTAGCGATTATTTCCTGGACTGTATTGATGGCTGTCAAGTGAGTAGTGATAAGGTATTAAGGGGTCTATTATGAAGGATCAATGCAGAATAATGGTACTTAACACTTCAAACACTGGAAGCCGAACTAGACAACCCATAGTTCGCCTGTAAATGATCAAGGACTTCAATTAATGAATCAGCCACACTATAAGCTCGCGACCGCGTCGCTACTGATGGCACTTTTAAATCGGGAACAAGATAAACCCGCATTCCTGCGGAGCTTGCACTCATCACTCCGGCTTCAGAGTCTTCGAATGCTATACAGTTTTCCGGCGCCACTTTGAGCCGATCTGCTGCCTCAAGATATATATCCGGTGCAGGTTTCCCATTGGCTATCTGATCTCCAGTTACTATGTGCTCAAATTCACTTCCCAGGCCTGCACTCTTAAGACTTAATGTTGCATAGTCGAAGTCACTGGAAGTGGCTACTGCTACCGGAATCTTTAAACTCTCTAACCAGGCCAGTAGTTCAGTTAGCCCCCGTT
Organism: Gammaproteobacteria bacterium; assembly: GCA_029882955.1. Taxonomy (GTDB): domain Bacteria; phylum Pseudomonadota; class Gammaproteobacteria. The sequence continues at coordinate 11,991 of JAOUJX010000061.1, read as the reverse complement.
TTCTGTTAATACCAAAAGCCTCTACCTGGTTTTTCCACCTGGACTGCCACAAATGCTGAAAATGCGGCATTGGAAAATTACTCCCAAAATATTCGATGATCAGTGACTCAATTTCAATATCGAGTATCAAACCATCCATATCAAATGTAGACAGGCAACTTGCATTATCAATATGTTCAGAATGATTTCTGTTGGACGCAACTTAACTTTCCTACTCCCCCGGCACCATGCCTGAATAGCAGTTACAACTGGCTGGTTTAATCGGTTAAGGATTAAATCCGAAATACCGACAAGATTACTTTAGGTTCGGGATTTCAACTCTTCGATAAAGAGTTCCAGCACATCCACGGTGACGTGATTCATCACCACTATTTTGTACCAGGCCGGGGCTACATGACTATCGGGCACCAGAAAATAGCGTTCGATGACTGGCTGCGCTAATTGACTGGCACGGATAGTCACGATGTTTGATGCCGAATGGCGATAGTGTTTTATGCCAAGCTCAGATAACTGATTCGATAACCACTCGGTACGATGATTCAGCAGAAGGATTTTTTCATACCAGCCATGCGGCCCGTAAGTCACCAGAATCATCCACACCGCAATGGCATTGGCTCCGGAACGGCTACCGCTTAAGGTACTATCCATTCCCTGAACATACTGTGCCTTGTCGGTCGTAGCATATTGCATCCAGTTCTTTCGGATCACAAACATACCGGTTCCAAAAGGCGCCTGTAACAGCTTGTGTGCATCGAGAGTAAACGAAGTGATATTTGGATTGGCGAAAGTAATTCGATTGTCGGTGCTGCTAAACGGATAGATAAAACCGCCGTAGGCAGCATCGATATGAATTTTAAATTCAGCACCGGCGGCAGTGAGACATTCGGCATATAAATCGACATCATCGACCGAACCGAACATGGTTGTCATCAAATTGCTTACCACGATAAAACAACGAATCCCTTCCTGCTGAGCCTGCTTGATACGCTCTTCCAGTTCTGCCTTTTTAATTTCACGAGTACTGTCATCGACAGTTACCTGAATCAGGCGTAAATCGAGCAGGTTGGCACCCTTGGCCATCGAGTAATGCGAATCAGAGGAACAGAGTATCGCGATCTGAGAATTGTCAGCCTCCGACTCCTTACGAAAATAATTGCGGAATATCCACATGGCCTGCAGATTAGCTTCTGTACCGCCCGCTGCGATATAACCATCCTGCTCGCCGAGTTTTCCGCCGAGAATATCGCAGGCGACAATTTCAACTGCTTCACGTTCCAGTTCCTGAGTACCGGAAAAAAATGGTTCTGATTCACCCAGTGTATGGCAACCGATATGATTTGGATTGTCCACCATAGTTTGCAGGAAAACAGACGACTCCAGTAGGCGTTCATCCTGTGAAAAAACGTTTTCATCGAGACTGGAAACGGGGATACCGAGTATGGATTGAGCTTTAAAGTCGATATTGCGATGCAGGCATTCCTGTATCCGCTGCTTGATGACTTTAGTGCTGAGTTTTTTCCAGATTTGATACGGGGGCTTTGCCATTTATCATTTTCGTCCAGTGTGCTTTTATAGTGAGTTGAGCTCGACTAACACGGCGCGCAAACAGTGTTAACTTAACCTATAAAAATAAGCCCCAGTTAATAATAACTTAGGGCTTTATTTATGGCGGAGAGCGAGGGATTCGAACCCCCGGAGGATTTCTCCTCAACGGTTTTCAAGACCGCCGCTTTCGGCCGCTCAGCCAGCTCTCCAGAAACTTGATAAATTTTATTGAACTAAGCGATTGAAATCTGCTCAATACAATAGGTGGCGTATTATAAACATTTGAGCCTCGGAGTCATCTGCTATTTTCATAATTTTTATCTTGAAATAGAACGAATTACCTATATATATATCGAACACAATATATTGACTCATGTATCAGGGAGATATCAATAAACCTTTGTATAGAAAGGTTATTATTCCCTTGATATCGGTTCCACAGGCACATAGAATGACGCCAGTTAGTATAATTATTAATCAACGGAGATTAAATAATGCAAATGAATACCACAGCAGTTCGCTCTTCGGAAGCGATTCTGGAAACCAACAAACTGATTAAGAATACTTATATTCTGTTGTCCATGACATTACTGTTTAGTGGTGTTACGGCATTTATTAGTGTTCTCATGCAAGTATCGCAGGGTATAGGCCTGGTTTCATCTTTAGTCGGAATTGGCCTACTTTGGTTTGTGTTGCCCAGAACTCAAAATTCAAGCGCTGGTATTCCCGTTATTTTCGGAATAACAGGCCTGTTAGGATTTGGTCTTGGGCCTATGCTTAGTTACTACCTATCGGTTAATCCGAGTATCGTAATGACCGCTATGGGTGGTACAGGAGCCATTTTCCTCGGCCTGTCAGGTTATGCGTTATCCACTAGAAAAGACTTTAGTTTTATGGGTGGTTTTATTGCAGTTGGCATGCTGGTCGCTATTGGTGCAATGCTATTAAATTTATTTTTAGGAATTCCTGCATTGGCCCTCGCCGTAAGTGCCGCTGTCATCATGTTAATGAGTGGATTCATCCTGTATCAAACCTCTGCCATGATTCATGGTGGTGAAACCAACTACATTTCAGCAACCGCTGGTTTGTTCATTTCGATACTGAACATATTCACTAGCCTGCTGCATATACTTGGAGCTTTCGGCGGCGACGATTAATAACAATAAATTATCTATCTTAAAAAGCCCCTTTTCAGGGGCTTTTTTTCGAGCAACTGAATTAGGGCAATAAAAATGGATTGGATGAAAATACTTTCGGCGGTCGCCTTAATAGCGATGATTATCTACCTTTATCCCCGCGCAAAAGCCATGGCAGCCAATTCACCCAAGGGCAGTATGCAGGACTGGATGGGCTACATCGTACCGATGGCTGCCGTTATTTTATTTATTATCCTGTTGATCAGTCTGGTTTAACCATATTTTTTCGGCTAGTCCCAGGTCACCTGGTCTGGTGATTTTAATATTCTCGCTACTTCCTTCCACTAATTTCGGATGATAACCCATGGCTTCCATTGCAGCCGAATCATCCGTCATCTGTTGCTGACCAGCCTTCGCCTGTTTAAGCGCTTTTAATAATAAACACGAATCGAACAACTGAGGCGTGAGTGCCCGCCATAGGCCTTCTCTGTCGACTGTTTCGGCAATACAGCCCTCATTATTATCTCGTTTCAACGTATCCGACAGTGGAGAAGCGAGTACCGCCCCCTGGTTTTCCTGATTAAAAGCTCTAATCAAAGAAGAAATATCCTGCGTCGATACCAGGGGTCTGACTGCGTCGTGAACCATAGCCAGGGAGCTATCTTTGTCTAACTGCAGTGCTTTTTCCAGGCCGTTTATTACTGAATCCTGGCGTTCTGCACCACCCTCAGTTACGACAAGCGGCTTCTCAGAAACATAATTCAGGTCGTGCCAAAAACGGTCATCCTTATTCAATACCAATATCACGCCATATATCTGCTGGCAGGCCAGTAAACGATCCAGGGTATGTTCAAGAATGGTTTTTCCACCAAAGCAAAGGTACTGTTTGGGCCTGTCGCTTCGCATGCGTTGACCAGTACCAGAGGCAGGGATAATGGCCCAGATACGAGGTTTACTGTTCATTAGTCTCCGTGTCTTTGCCGGGTATTAACTGGATAAAAGTTTCACCTTCCTTAATCATGCCCAGATCGTTACGCGCTTTCTCCTCGAAAGCATCGAGACCATTTTGCAAATCTAATACCTGTGCTTCGAGTATTCGATTTCGATCTTCAAGCTGGTGTAGTTTTTCTTTCTGGGTTTCCAGTTCCCGGCTTAGCTGGACCACCTCGGACAAGCTGCCATCGCCAAACCAGAGCTTGTATTGCAGTCCTATGAGTAAAATGATTAAAACAGCATTAAGTGCTTTCATAAACTCATCAGCAGCTTGCCTGACTTTACAACCGACTAAATGCTGATTTTCCGGGATAAACTGCCAACTCACCTAATTGAGATTCGATGCGAAGTAGTTGATTGTATTTGGCGACCCGATCTGAACGCGACAACGAACCGGTCTTTATTTGCCCGGCGTTAGTGGCTACTGCGAGGTCAGCAATAGTGACGTCCTCGGTCTCTCCTGACCGATGCGAAATAACCGTAGTATAGTTGGCCTCGTGTGCCATTGAAATTGCATTCAATGTCTCTGTTAATGTTCCAATCTGATTGAATTTTATCAAAATAGAATTGGCGATATTGTTTTCGATGCCGCGAGATAATATGGACGTATTAGTCACGAATAAATCGTCTCCCACGAGCTGAATTCTGTCACCGAGCCTTTCCGTCATGATTGCCCATCCATCCCAGTCGCTTTCGTCCATGCCATCTTCGATGGTGATAATAGGATACTGATCGACCCATTTAGCCAGGTAATCGACAAATTCCTCTGCGACAAAGGACTGATTTTCTGATGCCAATATATACTTACCGTTTTGGTAAAATTCGGAACTGGCAACATCGAGGCCCAGACAAATATCCTCACCCGCCTTAAAGCCAGCTCGATCGATGGCTTCGAGAATTACTTCGATGGCAGCTTCATTCGAAGAAAGATCCGGCGCAAAGCCGCCTTCATCACCCACTGCGGTGTTCAGGCCTTTCTTCTCCAACACTGTTTTTAACGAATGGAAAATTTCTGTGCCATAGCGCAATCCTTCAGAAAAGCTGGTGGCACCGACCGGCAAGATCATAAACTCCTGCATATCGACGCTGTTATTGGCGTGTGCGCCACCATTGATAATATTCATCATCGGGACTGGTAATGTAGTCGCCTTATCACCACCGAGGAAACGGTAAAGAGGCTGTTGATTTTCACTTGCGGCTGCCTGGGCATTCGCCAATGAGACCGCCAATAGCGCATTTGCACCCAGATTACTCTTATTATCAGTACCATCGAGATCGATCATGGCCTGGTCGAGTCCAGCCTGATCATTACAGTCCATCCCAGTAACAAGCCTGGCAATTTGATTATCGATATGGCCAACAGCCTTGAGGACACCCTTGCCTGAATAACGGCATTTGTCACCATCACGTAATTCGATGGCTTCACGCTCCCCGGTCGAAGCACCTGAAGGCGCCGCCGCTCTACCGACAATGCCGGATGCTAAAGTAATTTCAGCTTCGACTGTTGGGTTGCCACGCGAATCGAGTATTTCCCTACCTATAACCTTTGTGATACTGGTCATGAATTTTCCAATGAATATCTAAATTATTTTAAAAAAGCCTGTTCGTGCATCGGTGATGCCTTACAGGCCTGGTCAATAGTTTTCAATACCTCAAGCAATGAGCGCATTTGATCAAGCGGCCAGGCATTAGGACCGTCGCATTTAGCATTAGCCGGGTCAGGGTGAGTTTCCATAAACAGTCCCGATACACCCGCTGCCACAGCGGCACGCGCCAGCACAGGTACAAATTCACGTTGCCCGCCCGATGACGTGCCCTGACCGCCTGGGAGTTGAACCGAATGCGTGGCATCAAATACCACAGGGCAACCTGTATTGCGCATCACCGCTAACGAGCGCATATCAGATACCAGGTTGTTATAACCAAAGCTTGCACCTCGTTCACAAACCATAATTTGCTGATTCCCTGTTTCCAGCGCCTTGCTCGCCACTTGCTGCATTTCCCAGGGCGATAAAAACTGGCCCTTTTTTATATTGACAGGCTTGTTTTGTCGAGCGACGTTCTGAATAAAATTGGTTTGACGACAAAGCAGCGCGGGAGTTTGCAGGACATCAACCACGCTGGCGACTTCGTCCAGAGGCGAGTCTTCATGTACATCGGTAACAACCGGAACATTAAGCTGCTTTCGCACTTTATCGAGTATTGCCAGACCCGTTTCTAGGCCTAATCCTCGAAAACTCGCAGAGCTGGAACGATTAGCTTTGTCAAAAGATGATTTGTATATGAAAGGTACCGACAAATCCTTACATATCTGCTGTAGCTGACCGGCACTATCAATCGCTAATTGTTCGGACTCGATTACGCAAGGTCCCGCCATCAGGAAAAATGGCTGATCCAACCCGACCTCAAAATCACAAAGTTTCACGATTGCTCCTTCCTGTTATATTCCACTGCGGCGTTAATAAAGCTATTAAACAAAGGATGGCCTTCGCGCGGACGAGAGGTAAACTCCGGGTGAAACTGACAGCCGATGAACCAGGGGTGATCGGATAATTCGACCATTTCTACCAGCTCGTTATCGACCGAAAGTCCAGAAATCACCAGTCCGGCGTCCTGTAGCCGCTGCAGATAATTATTGTTGAATTCGTAGCGATGTCGGTGGCGCTCGTGAACCTCTTCGGCGCCATAAGCTCTTCGTGTGTTAGTACCGGGAACCAGTTTACAGGTTTGAGCACCTAATCTCATGGTACCGCCAAGGTCTGCGTTTTCATCACGTTTTTCGATAGAGCCATCATGATTTAACCATTCAGATATCAGCGCGATGACTGGATCGGGCGTTTTTGGATTGAATTCTGAACTATGCGCCTTGCTTAAACCAAGAACATTGCGCGCGTATTCGATGACCGCGACCTGCATTCCCAGGCAAATCCCGAGATAAGGCACATTGTTAATACGAGCATAGTTAACCGCCGCTATCTTGCCTTCGATACCACGACTACCAAAGCCGCCAGGTACCAGAATCGCATCCAGCCCTTTCAGACAGTCAACACCATCGGTCTCGATAAAGTCGGAATCAATTTTGACAATATTTACTCGTGTTTTGGTATGGATGCCAGCGTGATCGAGCGACTCATTTAACGATTTATAAGCATCGGTATGATCGACATACTTACCCACAAAGCCGATATTTACTTCGTGTTCTGGTGCCTGCATAGCACTAACGACCTGGTCCCAGTCAGATAAATCAACCGGTGGCGGATTCAGACCAAATCGTTTTGTGACAATTTCGTCCAGACCCTGCTCGTGTAGTTCGCGTGGAATTTTGTAGATGTGGTCAACATCAACAAAGGGAATCACCGCCTCTTCCGTAACATTGGTAAACAGCGCTATTTTTCTACGCTCTTCGACAGGTATGGGGCGATCAGCGCGACAAAGCAGAATATCTGGCTGAATACCGATAGACCTTAGCTCCTTAACCGAATGTTGCGTCGGTTTTGTTTTTATTTCTCCCGCAGCCGGTAAATAAGGTATCAGCGTCAGATGAATATAAAGAGCATTGTCATGCCCCATTTCAAATCCGAGCTGACGAATTGCCTCCATAAATGGCAAAGATTCGATATCACCCACTGTACCGCCTATTTCTACCAGCACGATATCAGCACCATTGGTACTGTTAAGCACCGAGTTTTTGATTTCGTCGGTGATATGTGGAATTACCTGTACGGTGGCGCCCAGGTAATCACCGCGGCGCTCTTTAGCTATTACGTTCTCGTAAATCCTTCCCGTAGTATAATTACTACTCCGTGAGCATCTGATATCTGCGAAACGCTCATAATGGCCGAGATCGAGATCGGTTTCGGCACCATCGTCAGTAACGTAGACTTCACCATGCTGAAATGGACTCATGGTTCCAGGGTCGACGTTGATATAGGGATCGAGTTTGATCATATTGACGCTCAATCCCCTGGCCTGAAGAACTGCAGCTAAAGAGGCTGACGCAATGCCCTTGCCCAGTGATGAAACAACACCACCGGTAATAAATATGAATCGACTCATAGACCCTGAAAAAGTTAAGAAATGGCAGACATAGGTTGGCCTGAAACAATAACAGAATCGCTGTTTATTGACAATCTACTGGAAGCTACTACGCTCGATTATTCGCTAATTAAAGCAATTTTCCCAACTTCGACTAATATAGGTACATGCGCGCACTCATCATCGAAAACAGTCGGCTTTATCGCCAATTTTTAGACACTACTCTTAGGGAACAGGGGTTTGAAAATGACATTTGTAGTAGCTTGGCGCAAGCACGAGAATTTATTGACGCCGAGCAATATCAGCTTCTCTGTGTTAACCAACATCTGGAGGACGGCAAAGGTAGAGAACTTATCCACTACTGCAATCAACATGCCGAAAATAGTAAAACACCAATTTTGTATTTTACTACTGACGATAATAGGCTGGAGGTTGATGACTCTCTGCGAATTGACCAAATTATCGTCAAAAGAAACCTACAGCAGGTTTCAGATCAAGTAGTCCGGTTTATAGAAAAAATATCCGACCCTTTACGCTCTGAAATTAAAATATTATTTATTGAAGATAGTGAGAGTATCGCTAGAGTGATTCTGTCTCATCTTGGTAATGCTGGATATAAAGTCTCTCGCTATAGTAATGGAGAATGTGCCTGGAAAGAGTTTATCAACGTAAAGTCCTTCGGTTCCGATACCGAAGCTTACTCTCTCGTTATCACCGATATCAACCTCGAAGGGAAAATGACTGGTCTGGACGTAGTGAGAAAAATACGGGGCATTGACGATGCCCGTGGTTTTATTCCGATCATAGCAATAACAGGAGAAAACAATGACGAGCTACGGCTATCATTGTACGAGAGTGGTGTTAATGACTATCTGAATAAGCCCGTTTTGATTCCTGAACTACTTATCCGGGCTAACAATCTAATTACCAATAAGCGCCTGCTCGATAAGGTCCACGATCAGCGCCGAGAACTTTATGCTCTCGCCACCACCGATAAACTCACAGGCTGTCATAATCGACATAGTTTGATGGAGTTTTCCGATAAATTTATTTCACAGGGCAGTCGACATAACTACCCGGTTAGCCTGATGGTAATCGACCTCGATCATTTCAAATCGGTAAATGATACACACGGCCATGCGACCGGAGACATCGTTCTGGCCGAAATAGGCAATCTCCTCAACAAGAGTTTTCGGGAAGGAGATCTGGTTGCACGATTCGGTGGCGAAGAATTTGTTGTATTAATGAGTCATTGCGATTCGGAATATGCGCAGACTAAAGCCGAGTCACTACGCGTAGAAATTGAAGCTCTGCAGCCAAACGGCTTGACTATTACGTCAAGTATTGGCCTTACAACGAAAGGAAGGGAAGAAATTGCTGATTTCGAAATGTTATTTTCTTTCGCCGATGCCGGAGTTTATCAGGCCAAAGAAAATGGCAGGAATCAGGTCGTGTTTAAGCCGTTAAAAGCGTAATTCTAATTCGGTTTTTCAGCCAGCAGTATTGATCGACGTGGCGCTGGAAGCCCTTCAACAGTCTGTCTATGATCCACTGGGTCCAGGCAATCGACCAGCGATTCAAACTGCATCCACTCTGTACTACGCTGCTCATCGACCGTGGTAACTGACGTATCAACGATACGAACGTCTATAAAACCACAACGCTCAAGCCAATTTTTTAATTCATCGGCACTGGGTATAAACCAGACATTTCGCATACGTGCATACCTGTCTTTCGGCAGTAACATATCGCCCTGTTGACCTTCAATAACCAGGGTTTCCAGACATAACTCGCCACCCGGCCGCAGCAACGACTTCAATTGATATAAATGATCTATCGGACTTTTACGGTGATACAAAACCCCCATGGAAAACACTGTGTCAAACCAGTTCATGTCGTCGGGCATGGCTTCGATACCCAAAGGCAGTAAATGTATCTCGGGCCTGTTGAGGTATTGCTGAATGGCTCTAAATTGAAGGTTGAACAAGACAGAGGGCTCGATCCCCAACACCAGTTTCGGATTTTCCGCAATCATTCGCCAACAGTGGTAACCGTTACCACAGCCAATATCCAGTACACGTTTATTTGTTAGTGGTTTTAAATGGGGCTGTAAACGATCCCATTTAAAATCTGATCGCCACTCAGTATCGATGTAGGTATCGGAAATCTGGTATGGACCTTTCCGCCAGGGAGAAAGCCCTTTGAGAGCTCTGTTTAATTGCTTCTGGTCGCTGTTGCCCTCTACCGTAACAGCAGTCCGGTCAAAATGACCCGCCGTATTTTCGATAACCGGCAAGTTCGATAATGCCTGATTCCAACGAGGGAAATCGCCGTGATGAACCAGCCAGTCAGACTCTTGTTGGCGTAACACGTCTACCCACTGAGCAAAGCCAGCCGCGGTCAACTCCTGGTATAAGCCCACATAGCTCATGCTTTTATAGCGAGATACGAGACAAAATTAAAACATTTGAAGCACTCGTAAACCTCTTTAAAACCTGCTTTGTGCAATCGCTCTTTCAATTGGGACTCCAAATCCGGCACGAGCACATTTTCCAACGCAGTGCGTTTCTGACTGATCTCCAGATCGCTATAGCCCTGTGTCTTTTTAAAGGCCTGGTACAGTTGAATCATTCGTTGATTGTTTTGTTCGTCATCGATCAGAATCTTTTCACTGAGTACTAATACACCACCTGGATTTAACCCCAGATAGATGCGATTTAGTATTTCCTGACGTTTATTTTGATCAAGAAATTGCAGTGTGAGATTTAGTATGACCATTGAGGCATTTTCAATTTCTACATTTTGAATATCATCACAAAGCCAGTCTATATTTGACCCGGCTATTTCCAGCTGCCGACACTTTTCAATCATAGAAGCAGAATTATCAACCGCGATAATTGAATAATTACCGGCTTTAGCCTGACTCGAAACCATTACGGTCCCTTCTCCTAGCGAGCAACCGAGATCGTAAACTCGGCTGTTATCCTGGACGAAGATATTAGCGTAGAGCCCGATCAAATGTAGTAACAACTCATATCCGGGTACCGAACGCGAAATCATGTCGCGAAATACACGGGCAACTGTTTCATTAAATTCGAAAGCTTTAACATCGCTCAGAGGTATGGAAAAAACCTGATCTTTATCCACCGCTTTACTCATTTCTCTAACCAGAGACCAACGAGTTGATCATCGATATAAACCTGTGGAATCTGTGGCCGTCGCCAGGGGGGAATTTGATATTTTTGAAAAAGACGCTTCAGGCGATGTCGAGACCCGTCAGCAGATTGATCCTGAGGTCGAAACCGAATCGACACTGATTGATTATTATCCTGCAATTCAAACCGCTTAAAAACCTGGTCTCGGCTAATTCGCAAATTGAGTTCCTTGATTATCAGTAGCTCCGATTTATCTAAATCATATGCTGGCGATAATCGCAGTGGATCAAAATGAGGAACAAGGTAGAGTTGCTTTTGATAACATCGGATATCGAAATCACTGGAATGAATCACAGCGCTGGACTCACCACTAACACCTATCTGCCTGATAAGCTCAGCCAGCTTTTTCCGAGGCAGGTTGTCATAACCCTGATCTTTAAGCCAGAATCGAACCAGGTTTTTTTGCCGAGCATTTGATAATAAGACAAGCCGTGTCTGGACAAGGTTAATTTTACCGGCATCGGTCATTTTACTACATTGTTGATAATCAGATAGGGCCAGTTCATCAAGCAGCTGCTGGGTCTCAGCCTGAATATCACAAACCGTTCGAATCGAATCGCAGTACTTCGGCCAACGTTGTTTAATCAAAGGGATGACCTGATTTCGCAGATAGTTACGATCAAACCGGTCAGACTGGTTACTCGGATCTTCAAACCATTGCAGGCCTGCTTCACCGGCATACCGCTCCAGATCGCCACGACTAACACTCAGCAACGGTCTAATCAACTGATAGTTTCCAAGATTTTTATAATCTGCTATTCCCCGTAGGCCCGCACTACCTGATGCTCTCAGGCTGTTTAACAAAAAAGTTTCGACCTGATCGTCGGCGTGATGCGCGGTAAGCACACAATCTGCCTGGTTTAGTGATTCTTCAAATACTGCATACCTGGCTTTACGGGCTCTCGCTTCCAAATTCCCTTCTTTGGAATTTAAATGTAGCCGGCTCACCATAAATTCAAAATTGTACTGACTGGCGACACTTTGGCAAAAATTCTCCATTTCACCCGCATTTTCGAGTAAACCATGATTCACATGCCAGGTTAGAACCTTAAATTTAGCCGGATAAA
>JAOUJX010000394.1 GCA_029882955.1 Gammaproteobacteria bacterium | reverse complement strand
AGTTGCGGCATGTGCTTCGAGTGCGACAACTGTGTTATTTACTGCCCTCAGGATGCTGTGTTTCGGGTTAAAAAAGATCAGAAAACCATGGGTCGTTATGTCGATACCGATTACTCCCGGTGTATCGGCTGCCATATTTGTTCGGATGTATGTCCAACGGGTTATATCGACATGGCAATGGGTGAGCACTAAGCTGTCATGAGATTTGCTTCATTCCTTTTTTTGCTCTGGGTAATACCACTACATGCTGGCGAATTAACTGGACCGGATAGAGACGCCAACGGTAATATCGTACCGACACCAAAGGGTGAAGCCTGCGTAGAGCCGGCCGAAGTCATGCGGCGCGAACACATGAATTTGTTATTACATAAGCGCGATCAGACTATGTACGACGGCATACGCACAAAGCGGGCCAGCTTGAACGAATGTATCGACTGCCATGTAACGCCCGACGCTAATGGTAAAACGGCAAGAGCTGACGACGAAACGTTTTTCTGTTCTAGTTGCCATATTGCAGCCAGCGTTTCCATCGACTGTTTTGACTGTCATGGCGATCGCCCGCTGGATATGATCAAAAATTCAGGCCTTCAGAAATGAAATATATCGATCAATACCGTCGAAGGTTCCTTGGTACTGCCAGCGCAGCGTTTACCGGGTTAAGCATAGCACCGGGTATTTTACTGCAAACCGTTCATGCCAAAGCAGTCGATGAAGCCGTTACCAGTCAGTATCGCTGGGGTTTGTTAATCGACACTAATTTATGCGACCCGGGTTGTACCGATTGTGTCGAAGCCTGTCATCAGGAAAATGGCATACGCGAGATACACGGTCCGGAAACCGACGCACAGTGGATTCGCAAAGTTACCCTGAAACATAAAAAAACAGAGCATATCCTCAATATGCCAGTAATGTGCCAGCACTGCGCCGAACCTCCCTGTGTGGATGTCTGTCCGACTGGCGCATCGTTTAAGCGTGCCGATGGCATTGTATTAGTCGATAAACATATTTGTATTGGCTGCCGTTATTGCATGATGGCCTGCCCTTACAAGGCCCGAAGCTTTATTCACGAAAAACTCAGCGATCAACTGCCGCATGCCCCCCGCGGCAAAGGTACTGTTGAAGCCTGTACACTTTGCGTACATCGAATCGATCGTGGTGAAAATACCACCGCCTGCACACAGGCCTGTCCAAACGGCGCAATGACTTTCGGTGATCTGAAAGATCCGCAAAGCCAAATCTCGAAGAAACTGGCGGAGCACGGTGGTCGTGAACTGCGCGCTAAACTTAAACTCGATACTGGAGTTCGCTACCAGGGAATATCTAGCTGATGTCGTCACCACGTTACCAAACTTTGACTAGCTCTCCGGCTTTTCTCGCAAGCCTGATTATCGGTTTTGTAGTGCTTGGAATTGCGGCTATTGGTGCCTTTAATATGGAACACGAGGGCCATTACATTACCGGTATGAGCAACCAGGTAGTCTGGGGTATGCCACATGTGTTAGCCATATTCCTAATCGTATCGGCTTCCGGAGCACTAAATATCGCCTCGATTGCATCGGTATTTAACAAAGATTTCTATAAGCCTCTCGCACGCCTGTCTGCAGTTGTTGCAATAGCTTTATTGGTCGGTGGCTTAGCCGTAATTTTACTGGACCTCGGCAGGCCCGATCGTTTACTAATCGCCATGACCCATTATAATTTCAGGTCTATATTTGCCTGGAATATCATTCTTTACACCGGTTTTATAGGTCTTGCAGGCGTATATCTATGGACCATGCTGGACTGGCAAATGGAGCAGTTTAAACGCGCCGCCGGTATTGCTGCTTTCAGCTGGCGACTCATTCTTACCGCCGGTACCGGCTCGATATTCGGAGTGCTAGTCGCCAGAGAGGCATACCAGATAGCGATCATGGGACCAATGTTTATCGTGCTGTCACTCGGCTATGGACAGGCCTTTTATATGATAGTTATCGGTTTATTCATGGATAATAAGCAATTATCTGAGGTTTCTAAACGTTTAAGCCGTCTCATGGGCGTTATGATTATGTGCGGCCTGGCGGTTAGTGTGATATATCATTTATCCAACTGGTTCCTGTTTGACGCCAGGCAATTTGAGCTCTACTTGCTGAATAGCGAAACTATATTTCCAATATTGCTCTGGGGTATACACCCTGTCATCGGTTGCATCCTACCGATATGGCTTTTGCGATCGGGCTCAGGCTTAGCAGATTCACAAAAGCTCACCCTGTCGGGTATATTAGTTATTATAGGTGGCATCTCGCAATTTTACGCGCTGGTTATTGGCGGACAGAGCTTCCCGATGCCATTGGTCGAAGGCTATAGCGCGACGTCCAGCTTTTTCGATGGTGCGATCGTCAGTTATACGCCTTCGCTTTGGGAGTTGATGCTTGGTAGCGGTGGTTTCGCTATTGCTTTGTTACTGATAGTCTTCTGTCTACGTTTATTTCGGTTATTGCCCGTCTCTAAATGACCGCATTTTATCTTTCGGCAGCACACAAGTCTTCCGGCAAAACCATGATATCTATTGGTTTAGGCGCAGCTTTGAAAGACCGCGGATTATCCGTTCAAACCTTCAAGAAGGGTCCCGATTACATCGATCCGATCTGGTTAAACCAGGCCACAAAGCAGGCCTGTCATAATCTGGATTTTTACACGTCATCGAATGACTTTATTCAATCGCAGTATTATCACTATAGTAAGAATAAAGATGTTGTCATGGTCGAGGGTAATAAGGGCCTGCACGATGGCGTAGCTGTCGATGGCACTGATAGTAATGCCGCCATGGCTAAACTGCTGAAACTGCCGGTTGTTTTAGTCATCGACACACTGGGAATTACCCGTGGAATAGCCCCCCTGCTCTGTGGATATCAGGCTTTTGACCCCGGGGTAGAAATTGCCGGCGTGATTCTTAACAAGGTAGGCGGTAGTCGTCACGCTGGCAAGCTATCGAATGCCATCAAAGAATATACCGATATCCCCGTGTTAGGCGTTATCAATCGTGACAAATCGCTGGAGCTTTGCGAGCGGCATCTGGGCCTGGTACCTGGTAACGAGCTGGCGGGAAGTGAATCTTCAAAATTTATCGATTTATGGCGTGATAGAGTCAATCAGGATGTCGACCTCGATGCGATTCTTGCTCTCAAATCGCAGCAAAAAAATCATCTCGATCTTCAGTTTTATCAAAAAACAAAGCAATCGAGACTTAGAGTCGCTATCGCCCGGGATTCGGTATTCGGGTTTTACTATCCAGGTGATCTTGAGCGTTTCGAAGCGCTTGGCGTCACCTTGATAAACTTCGATACGACAATAGACCCCAAATTACCGGACGATATTGACGGGCTATTTATTGGTGGAGGCTTTCCTGAAACAAATCTTAATAAGATTTCGACAAATACGACATTACTTACTGATATTAAAAAGAAAATAGAATCCGGGTTGCCCACTTATGCCGAGTGTGGGGGACTAATGTATCTCTGTCGGAGCATCCAGTACAATGGCGTATCCGAATCCATGGCTGGAGTTATCGGCGCCGACGTTGTGTTATCAGATAAACCCCAGGGACGTGGCTACGTTCGCTTAACACCGGAAAAAACTATCCATCCCTGGTGTAAC
>JAOUJX010000393.1 GCA_029882955.1 Gammaproteobacteria bacterium | reverse complement strand
AATCGCCGTAGCAATGCTGGCTCGATAATTGTCGATATTCCACCAGGGCGCCTGGGCGAGCCTGCGATTGTCAGCCGACTTCCTGACATAGCCTGTTGCGCCAATACCCTGCACCAGTAACCAGCGTTCGTAATCGAAACCACCTGGATTCGCAAAGCCGAATGGACTCCGTAGTTTGACTTCAAATTGCCAGCGCTCACCGGCTTGTGGCGTTAGTTTGCTGCGATACCAGCTTAACCTTATTTTATCTGGCAAGAGGATACGATCGTTAGAGATGCTATCGGGTGTTAACGAAAAACGAAATGAGTCGGGGCGTCGTTCACCAATGTCGTCAACCACCCCGGAGACTTGAAAAATCTCGCCATCCAGATCACCCGGCAAGCGTTTATCGAGCTGTAACTGCAGGTGAAAACCGGCCCAAAGGAACGCCGCAAGAAATAGATAAATGACCCGGTAAGCCGATTGGTATTTAGCCAACAGAATGAGAAGAGGGAGAAAACTCAGCCATAACGGATCGGGTAACTGATTACCCCAGAAGGCTAATGCTGAACCGAATACGATGGCGACACTGATACCGATCATGCTTTGCTTCCTGCCAAACCCTTCCCTTTAATAAATATTCTCAGCAGCCCTTACTGAAACCTTTACACATTAGGCTATTAGCACTGATAATACTATTAACATGGCAAAGAAGTTAATTAAGAAGTACCTCCCCCACCCGAAAAGAATCACCGATAATCGATTGATCAAGATGCTGGGCCCTAGACTACAGGAGCCCGATCTATGGCATATTAATCGGAAGTCCTGCTCCGGTGCGGTCGCTGTCGGCCTGTTTTTCGCTTTCATGCCCGTGCCGTTTCAAATGCTGCTGGCAGCTATCGGCGCCATTTATTTTCGTTGTAATATATTAATTGCAGTTCCCATGGTGTGGCTTAGCAACCCGTTAACCATGCCACCTATGTTTTATTTCTGTTATTGGATAGGTACCCTCTTACTCGGCATTGAAATTAGCGCATTTCATTTCGAACTGACCTTCGAATGGCTTATGTCCGGATTGCTGGATATCTGGCAACCCTTTCTACTCGGTTGTTTTGTCGTCGGTGCGGCTACAGCAGCAATCGGTTTTGCCTTTATGCGACTCATGTGGCGATATCATATCTGGACCCATATCAAGGAGCGTCGGTTGCGTAATAAACCGGGTTCGTGATGTCCGATATTCGCGAGTATCTTCTCAGCTATTTTATAATAATCATCTAAAATCTGGTATAAAGACCTATATACACAAAGATAGTGGGTTTATTATTAACCATGCGTATCGTAGTGTTTAAAATAATATAAAAATATAAGGAGTATCCGGGATGCCAGGTGGCAGAAATAGATATCAACGCATTTATTTAAGCAGCCTTGCTTCGATTATCCTGCTGGTAGTAGCTTCCCTATTGGTATTTGATTATGTTGCCTCCGAAGAGGCATCTATGGCCGAAATTAACGATTTGGGTAGTCGTCAAAGCATGTTGTCAGAGCGGATCGTCCACCTCCTGCTCGAATATTCCAACGAACAAAATCCCGAAAAACGAAAGGACATCGTCGCCAGCATTTCGGAATATGCAAATTCTTTCGAGCAGACCCATAAACTACTCATACGCGGAACCCTCCCAAATGGAGAAAGCGTGATTTTAGAAGACAATATAGATGATCTTTTCTTCGGCGAAGACGAATACCTAGACGAAAAAGCGCGCCTGTTTATCTACAACACTCGTGAAGTTATTAGCAGGGACTGGCTACCGGAATTAATATCCAGTTATTACCTGAAAGAGTTGCGAATAGCCTCCGATCAAACGCTACATAACGGCCTCAACAAGCTGGCGACCCTCTACTCAACAAATAGCAAGTCCCGTATTTATCAGCTTCGCCTGATTATTGCTCTATTACTGGGTACCGTTGTGCTTGTCGTTATCTGTATTGGTATCTTTGTATTCAAGCCCCTGTTTAACCGAATAGTTGAACAACAGGAAGAACTCGAAAATCTTGCCTACATCGACCCGCTAACTAACTGTCATAACCGGCGTAGTTTTCTCATTAATGCTAATACAGAATATGAACGCAGCCATCGTAATGATCTACCGTTTTCGGTTTTATTCCTCGACATCGATTATCTTAAAACGATTAACGACACCTTTGGGCATGCGATGGGAGATACCGTCATCGTGGAAATAACTCGATATTGCAAAAAAAGAATTCGCGATATCGACATTATTGGACGAATCGGCGGAGATGAGTTTGGAATATTGTTACCGGAATGCGACCTCACACGCGCCAAACAGACCGCAGAAAGACTTCGCCAGGGTATGTCAGACAACATCATCCCGGGGATTAGTGACAAAATCAAGGTCAGTACCAGTATCGGCGTAGCATCTATATTGCCGAGCGATACGAACGCTTTTGATATCATCAACCGTGCAGACGCGAACCTCTACGAAGCCAAAAGGAATGGTCGTAATTTAATTATCTCAGCTTGAGCCTTAAGCCCTAAACCCAAACAATTTCGGATTGAGCGGCAAAGCCGACGCCATCCCGCCATGGCTTAAATAAAACTTATTCGAACTCAGGGGGATCAAAGGCCGTTACAGGCGGTAAGTCGTCTTCAAAATATTCAACTTCAACCAGGCAGGTATGCGCTATCGGCCCCTGCCCAAGCCTGGAACTACCTTTGTCCAGCGTCAGTACATTAACGCTACCATGTTTACAGAGACTATTAATTACTCCCGGTTCGAGCGGATCATACCAGGCACCGGTATTCATCTGTACAACACCCGGCATGACCTGTTCATCGATGATAACCCCGGCAAGGCAGGCTCCCCTGGCATTGAAAACACGTACTACATCCCCCGCCTTTAATTGACGATAGGCAGCATCATCCGGGTGCAAGCAGATTGGCTCCCTTTGATGAATTTTTGTCGCACGACTAACAGAACCGTGATCGAGCTGTGAATGCAATTTACTCGCAGGCTGATTAGAAATGAGATGTAACGGGAAACCTGAGGTTTCCCCACCTAGCCATTCCGCAGGCTCAAGCCAACAGGGATGCCCCGAACAATCGTCGTAGTTAAAATCGGCTATGGTTTTCGAATAAAGTTCGATTTTGCCAGAGGGTGTATCGAGTGGCTTGGCTTCCGGGTTGTCACGAAAACCCTTCAACATGATATTAGGTGTCCGGGGTGGTTCTGGCTTGAACCAGCCAACCTCTTTGAATTCATCGTAGTCCGGCAGGGTAAAACCAGCCGATCTGGCATTGTCGGCGGTTTTTTCATAAATCCACTCTAGCCAGTCGGTTTCATCCCTCCCCTCGGTAAATGTTTGCTCAACGCCCATTTGTCGAGCAATCCCGCTGAAAATATCGTAATCATTCCGACTCTCCCCTACCGCCTCCTGGACCTTGTCCATTTTCACCATATACGGATCACGAGGTGAAATAGCGATATCGTTTCTCTCCAGAGAGGTGGTACAGGGCAAAACAATATCGGCGTGTTTGGCCAGGCTGTTCCAGCACCAGTCGTTAACGACTACCGTGTCTACCTGCTGCCAGGCTTTAAGCAGTCGATTGATATCCTGATGATGATGAAACGGATTACCGCCCGCCCAG
>JAOUJX010000392.1 GCA_029882955.1 Gammaproteobacteria bacterium | reverse complement strand
GCAATACCGGGTGATTGGTACTGCGAGACATCTACATCGACTGCAAGCTCTCTCGGAACAACTGGGCGAGTCTTTTCATGCGTTAGAGCTTGATGTCACGAATGCGCAAATGGTTGAAAGCATCCTCAAGCAGCTCCCGGCTAACTGGGCCGAAATCGATGTGTTGGTGAATAATGCCGGCCATGATGTGGGCGGCCGTCGCTCATTCGAGGCGGGTAGCGCTGATGGTTGGTGCGACATTATTGAAACCAATGTCCAGGGTATGATCCGGGTGACGCATGAATTGGTGAAAGGTATGCTGGAGCGCTGTCGTGGTCATATTGTTAATATGGGCTCTATCGCCGGATTAAAACCTTATGCGACGGGCAGTGCTTACGTTGCTAGCAAGTATGCTGTGCATGGTTTGAGTGAAACCTTGCGGTTGGATTACGCCGGTAAAGGCATACGTGTGACCGAAATTATGCCGGGCCTGGTGAAGACAGGTTTCGCTGAACAGCGTTTAGGTAATGCCGAAAAGGCTGCTGAGTTTTATGATAGTTTTGAACAAAGCCTGAATCCTGAAGATATCGCCGAAACGGTTTTGTTTGCTTTGCAGCAGCCAAAGCATGTGGAGATTGCGCAGTTGGTGGTATTGCCGGTTTCGTAAATGATTACTTTACCGTAACCTTGTACTTACCTGATTCCGCGGCCGATTACTATGAAGCTACAAGACATCAAAACCTGGGTAACCGTGCCACCAACCGGGATTGGCGGGTCGTTTTGGGTCATCGTTAAAATTACTACCGACAATGGTATCGAAGGTATCGGTGAATGTTACGGCATCCCCGTATCCGGTGATATTGCCTGTGCGATGGTAGAAGATACCTTCCAGCGTTTCGTCGCTGGTGAAGATCCGCACAATGTAGAAACCATGTTCCGACGGGTATATTCAGCCGGCTTTACGCAACGGCCGGATGTCAGCATGATGGGCGTATTCAGCGGTATTGAAATCGCAATCTGGGATATTCTCGGCAAGGCGCACGATGTGCCGGTTTATCAGTTACTCGGCGGAAAGTTTCATGATCGACTTCGCACCTATACCTATTTGTATCCGTGCGACTTAACACCGGGTGCCGACGTGCCTGATGTTTATCACGATGGCGATGCTGCTGCCGAGCGGGCACTGGAATATGTCGAAATGGGATTCACCGCAGTAAAGCAGGATCCGGCGGGGCCATATAGTTTTCAGGGCGGGCGAGAACTCTCATTACACGAGCTCTCGCGCAGCGAATACAGTGTGAAACGAATCCGCGAAGCGGTTGGTGACCGGGCCGATATCTTGTTCGGCACACACGGGCAGATGACGACATCGTCGGCGATCCGTTTAGCAAAACGCCTGGAACCTTACGACCCGCTCTGGTTCGAGGAACCCTGCCCACCCGATCAAATGGATGCGATTGGCAAGGTGGCTCAGGCGACATCTATCCCCGTAGCAACCGGTGAACGCCTGACTACCAAAGTTGAATTTCATCAGGCCTTAAAAGCCGGTGTCTCGATCCTGCAGCCCGATATCGGACGTAGCGGTGGAATCTGGGAAACCAAAAAAATCGCTGTGATGGCCGAACTGTTCAATGCGCAGATGGCACCGCATATCTATTGCGGGCCTATAGCGCATGCTGCGGCCGCACAGGTCGCTATCAGTAGTCCAAGTTTTTTGATTCTGGAAACCATCCAGACCGACTTTCACGATGATGTTTTGCAAAAGCCTCTGGCCTGGGAAGCAGGGTATATGCCTGCACCAACTGAGCCGGGCCTGGGAATCGAGCTTGACGAAAAAGTCCTGGAGGCCAACCCCTATACCAGCGGAGGGCGGCTGCATCTGGAAATGTGTCAGACTGTGCTGGATTCGAATAATCGGAAAACAATTACTGAAATTTAGTAGCGGTTTCGGGCTCAAGCATATTTAAGTCTTTGTCGTACATGGCAGCCAATAGTAAGTCTCCAGTATTATCAACGCGAAATTTCCCGTAGCGGGCTAGTTGGTATACCCTGGCCTGCCCCTCCTGGAAAAAAAAGGCATTTGTGGCAAATTTCACCACACCGTTACGCACCCGATATTTTAACAGCATTTCATTTGCGGACAGGGGCTGTTGGTCGTTATGAATTCGTTGATAAGTGGCAATGTTTTTTTCATCCAGTGCAACCACGACTAAACCGTCAGGGCCAGCGGTGTTGCGTCGCCAACGACTCGAATTCTCTGACTTCGGTAGGGCGCGGTATACCTGATCTCCGATGCCAAAACGTAAGGCCATGTAATCGCCCTGCATGAGTGAACGGGGATCAACTGGTGCCAGTTGGAGATAAACGATAGCACCTTCGGACAGGTGTTTTTCCTTACCAAATATCGACCAGTTAATGGCGCCTAAAATAAGTAACATCGATAATAACGCAATTTTACCCTGCATGATTACTCTCCCTTTTCTCTGCTAATATCCAGCGCATGGACCAGCGAGCACTCAGCAAAATGAGTCCAAGTAATAATAATGTCAGCGCCTTAACCAGCAGTGTTGATTCGAGCAGGTAGTAATAGGTAGAACTATAAAATAATAACGATACTACCCCGAGACTCTGTAGTACTCGGTTACTGTGAAAAAATCCGAGTAATAGGATAACTATGCCGACCGTAATGCCGGGTGCTTCGAAGGATATTGCTGCAAGCGCCAGGGTGGCTAGCAATATAGCGCCAGGTATTCTAGCTGAAATCGAATCTCGATATTTAATCGTTAACTGCCAGATCAGGTATACCAGCACAAGGCTTAAGATTAATTCGTCCAGCCAGAATGGAAAGGACATTTCTGATCGGCCTCTTAATTTGTGCCAGAATAAATTGGTATAGGGGAATAATAGTGAACCCTTGGCTGGAATCAGTGCGAGCACTATGCCATAGCCAATTGCCTGAATATCTCGAATATACGCTGGAAAACGAAACTCGTTCAACCAAAGCCAACAACAACCAGCCAGGAGGAGACCCGGGATAAATGACCCGGCGCCCAGAGAAGTAAAAGCTACCATTAATGCGAGACTCGCGGAGAATGAAGAAAACACTCGATGCACAAAACTAGGCATTAAGATCGCCAGAAATATCTGAAGTACAGCGACACTACCCCAGAATTCTGTGGTGCCGAAACTCAAGTGTTCGAACAGGCTCCATAAGATTAGCACCTGTCCCGCCAGACTTACGGCGAAGCCAAAATGCTCCAAAAATATTTTATTCTGTGAGCGAAATATTGCAAAAGCGGAGGCAATCATTAATGCGCCAACGAAGAACGATGCCGCTTTACTGTCGATAACAAACGCGATACCCAAACCGATGAAACCGAGCACAAATATCGCAGCTAGCCAACCAAAAAATGCCATCATTACTTTGACATACCAGGGCGATTCTAGCTCTGAGGCTCCTACTGGATCACCTTCAACTATGCCAGCTGACGCCAGTTTTAACCATAATTGTTCTGCAGATTGGCTCATGATTGCAGTTCCCGATGGATGTTTCTTAACCAAAAGGTGGTCGCGGTTCCCATTCCGATCAACAGCAGGGCGATAAAAAGAAAACCACCAGGATTTCCGTCATCTAGTAGCTTGTGGGCAAGAAACGTAATCACAATAGTAATGGC
>JAOUJX010000391.1 GCA_029882955.1 Gammaproteobacteria bacterium | reverse complement strand
AGCTGGCGGATTGCTGACCAGGTCGCTTAGTTTGTTAAACCGCGCCCGAGACTCGGCGACCCTGGCGATTCCAGTTCTTTCGTGGGTTAATAATAGTTTGGCGTAGGTCCAGCCTTTACCTGCTTCACCGACCAGGTTTCCGGCCGGGACGCGCACATCCTTAAAGTGCACTTCGTTAATCTCATCGCCTCCGTCAATGGTGGTAATCGGCGTCACCGTCACGCCGGGACTGTTCATATCGATCAGCAGGAAACTAATGCCTTCCTGCTTGCGTCCGCTATCGTCTGTACGAACCAGGCAAAAAATCCAGTCGGCGTGTTGCGCCATCGTAGTCCAGGTCTTGGTACCGTTGACGATATAAGTATCACCATCGAGTATGGCCCGGGTTTTTAGTGACGCCAGATCAGAACCGGCTCCCGGTTCAGAATAACCCTGACACCACCAGGCCCTTGAAGCCAGAATATCCGGCAGGAAGCGCCGGCATTGCTCCTCATTGCCATAGTGATATAGCACCGGCGCTACCATACCCAGCCCAAACGGTACAATACGCGGCGCGCCGAATTCGGCTGCTTCGGTGTAGAAAATATATTTTTGTGTCGCGCTCCAGCCGGTGCCACCATGCTCGCTAGGCCAGTTGATACCGGCCCACCCCTTTTTGTATAGCGCCTGCTGCCAGTCCACATAATCCTGCTTACCGAGGCGAATTCCTAGCGCCTTTTTTTGACGTACATTCTCGGGAAATTCATTCCTTAGAAATGCCTGTACCTCGTCTCGAAAATTAATTTCATCCTGAGTAAAACTGATATTCATTCAAAAGACTACACTTGATCAACCAGCTAACAGATTATCATTAGCATCGGTATAAAAGAATAGACTAACCACTTCTCCGAAACTTTCTTTCCTGTTTAAATTCCTGTTAGCATAACCCCTTAATCGGGAGATAATATGAATGACTACCGTCCACTTAAAACTTGAAGAAGCCCATCGCCTGGCGATGGACTGTCTATTAAAAAACGGCTGCGATGAGCCCAATGCCCGAGCCGCCGCCGACCGCATGATCCAGGCCGAGGGCGACCTGTGCCATTCACACGGTCTATTCCGATTACCCTGGTACGCCGGCGCAGTAAAATCGGGTCGGGCAAACGGACAGGCCAAACCTCGTGTCGAACGACTCGCGCCAGGCGTCATCCGCGTCGACGGCGATGGTGGTTTCGCCCCCCTGGCACAAGAGATTGCCCACCAGCCATTAGTCGATTGCGCGCGTGAAAACGGCATCGCATCCCTGGCACTGGTAAATATGTTCCATATCGCTGCCATGTGGCCCGAGGTCGAAAAACTGGCAATAGATGGTCTCTGTGGCTTCGCCTTCACCGCCTCATACCCCTATGTCGCACCCGCAGGAGGCAGCAAACCGTTGTATGGCACTAACCCGATGGGCTTTGCCTGGCCACGCAAGGACAAACCGCCGTTAGTCTTCGATCAGGCTTCGGCCGCAATGGCGCGTGGCGAAATCCAGATTGCTGCCCGCGATGGGCATAGTGTTCCCGAAACCGCCGGCATAGGCCCCGGTGGTGAAGCAACCACTGACCCAAACGTTGTACTCGAAGGTGCGCAACTTGGCTTTGGCGGTTATAAGGGTGCGGCACTGGCGATGATGGTCGAGCTACTCGCGGGTGCAATGATTGGCGAATTCCTCAGTATAGAATCAGCAGAAGACGATGGCGGACAAGGCGGCCCACCGAAAGGTGGTGAACTGATGATCGCAATTGATCCGACCCGACACGGTGACCCTGATGGTTTTCTAACGCGCGGTGAAAAACTATTCGAGGCTATCCTCGCGCAGGAAGGCACCCGTTTACCCGGTGCTCGTCGATTCGCCAATCGACAGAAAACACCAGAGTCGGGCATAGAAATTCCACAAAGTTTACATGAATCTATTTTGGCTTTAATCTAGTCCGACTACGCAGGAGAAGTTATGGAAATTTCGTCTATCGTCACATTAGTTATTATCGGCGCCATCGTCATTTATATTATCTCGATCTTTAACCAGCTCGTTGCCTTAAAGAACCGCTTTAAAAACGCGTTTGCACAAATCGAAGTGCAGCTCAAACGTCGTTACGATCTAATTCCAAACCTGGTGGAAACTGCCAAAGGCTATATGACGCACGAACGCGAAACCCTCGATGCAGTAATCCAGGCGCGTAATTCTGCTTCCGACAACCTCACTGCGGCCCGGCAAAACCCCGGTGATGCCTCCAGCATACAGGGTCTAAGTCAGGCAGAAGGTAACCTCGCTGGTGCACTTGGGCGCTTCAACCTCCTCGTAGAAGCCTACCCGGACCTGAAAGCCAATCAGAACATGATGCAGCTCACCGAAGAGCTGACTTCGACAGAAAACAAGGTGGCTTTTGCGCGACAGGCGTTTAACGATCAAGTCATGCAATACAATACCTATAAGCAGTCTTTTCCGCAGACTATATTCGCAGGTATGTTTGGTCACGCGGCCGACGCAACCCTGCTTGAATTCGAGGATAGCGTGGAAATTCAGGCTGCCCCTAAAGTTAGCTTTTGAACTTCTTCGAAGCACAGGACCGGGCTCGCAGGAATACTAGTTGGTTGATATTGCTTTTTATTCTTGCGGTCCTCGGTTTAATCGTTTTAACCAATCTTTTACTTGTCGGCGTATTAGTTTATAGCAACACCGGTCAGCTAACTTTCTCCTACGACGCCCTTAGACAATATTATTCGTTCGAAATTTTTGTTGCCGTAGCAATCGGCGTCTCACTGCTTATTTTTGCCGGTAGTTTATACAAGACCATGTCGCTATCGGGTGGTGGGGCCAGCGTTGCCGAAATGCTAGGTGGCCGCCTGATAGCTCAAAGCACGAGGGATTTACAGGAGCGGCAGTTACTCAATGTAGTAGAGGAAATGGCAATCGCCTCAGGCTCCCCGATACCCAAAGTCTATTTACTCGACGAAGATTCAATTAATGCTTTTGCAGCCGGGGAAACCCCGTCCAACGCGGTGATTGGTGTCACTTACGGCACGCTGACACTACTTAATCGAGAAGAGCTTCAGGCGGTCATTGCACATGAGTTCAGCCATATATTTAACGGCGACATGCGACTTAATATTCGTCTCATCGGTATGCTGCACGGCATTTTGCTCATAGGCATGATCGGCTATTTCATCCTGCGCTCAATGCGCTTTTCAGGACGGTCGCGTAGCCGTAAAGGCGGAGGTGGCATCGCAGCTCTTCTTGCACTTGGCGGTGGGTTGATGGTAATTGGCTATGTTGGTACCTTTTTCGGGCAATGGATAAAAGCCGTAATCAGTCGACAAAGAGAATACCTGGCCGACTCTTCCGCAGTACAGTTCACGCGCAATAAAGCTGGTATTGCCGGAGCGTTGAAAAAAATAGGGGGACTGAGTACGGGATCCTATATCAATGCAGCCTCTGCACCCGAGTATAGCCACGCTTATTTCGCCAACGGCATTAGTAGTTTCTGGCAGTCTCTGTTAGCAACTCATCCACCACTGGAAAGCAGAATCAGAGCTATCGACCCAGGCTGGGATGGAAAGTTCATCACTGCTAAAACCATTCAACCCTCAAGGCCGGAAGAAACTATAGACAGGGCTGATAAAATCGCAGTGACTGTTGCTATTTT